>JBKCXA010000272.1:0-7372 GCA_046316935.1 Prosthecobacter sp. | reverse complement strand
GAAGAACGAATACAAGAACTTCGTCCTCGAATGGGAATGGAAGCTCAATGCGAAGGGCAACAACGGCATCAAATACTGGGTCACCAAGATCGGCGGGAAGGAATGGCTGGGCATCGAGTATCAAATGATCGACGACAGCGGCCATCCGGATGGTCTTAAAGGCGGCAGCCACACCACGGCCTCCATCTACGACATCAAGGAACCTGTGCCTGCCAAACTCGTGAAGCCCGCGGGTGAGTGGAACAGCAGCAAAATCGTCGTCCAGGACGGCAAAATCCAGCACTGGCTCAATGGTGCCCTCGCCAGCGAGGCGGATACCACCGCGCCGGAGTGGAAGGAGATGATCGCGAAGAGCAAATTCAAGAACAAGGAGGGCTTCGCCCCCGGCCAGGGCAAAATCATGCTCACCGAGCACGGCGACGAGACTTGGTTCCGCAACATCCGCATCACCGCGAACTGAGCCGGGGGCCATTCGGCATTCGACATTCGGCATTCGTCATTTATGAGCCAGCGACATGCTTCCCTGGTTCTCCAACGACCGCTTTCCCCTCTACCTCGCGCCCATGGCGGGCGTCACGGATGTGGTCTTTCGCGGCATGTGCAAGGAGCTCGGCGCCGATGTGATGGTGACCGAGTTCGTCAGCGCCGAGGGCATCCTCCAGCGGGACGACCGCACGCGGCACTACACGGAGTTTGACGAGGCTCAGCGCCCCATCGGCGTGCAGCTCTTCGGCTCCGACGGTGTCCGCATGGGCGAGGCCGCGCGGAAAATCATCGACTGGAAGCAGCCGGATTTCATCGACATCAACTTCGGCTGCCCGGTGAACAAGGTCGTGGCAAAAAACGGCGGTTCATCACTGCTCAAAGACTGCCCGCTGCTGCAAAGCGTGGCCGCCAATGTCGCCAAGGCCGTTCCCATTCCCGTCACCGCCAAGATGCGCATCGGCTGGGACGCGCAAAACATCAACGCCGTCGACGTTGCCCGCATCCTGGAAGACAGCGGCATGCAGGCCATCGCCGTCCACGGCCGCACGCGGGCTCAAGGCTACACCGGTGAAGCCGATTGGGAGGTCATCGATCAAGTCGCCGCCGCGGTGAAAATCCCCGTGATCGGCAATGGCGACATCCACAGCGGTGCCGACGTGCAGCGGCGCCGGGCGCAGACCCGCGTGCGCGGCATCATGATCGGCCGCGCCGCCATGACCAACCCTTGGGTGTTTCAGGAGGCGAAGCACTTTCTCGCCACTGGCGAGCAACCGAAGCCCGCCAGCATTGAAGCCCGGTTTGCCTTCATGCGCCGCCATTGCGTGACCGCCATCACCCACGACGGCCGGGGGCGTGAGTTCGAGATCCTGCGCAGCATGCGCAACCGGCTCATGAATTACACCAAGTCCATCCCCGGTGGCAAATGGCTGCGCCAGCACTTCAGCCAGGTCGCCAGCCTTGCGCAGCTCGATGACATCCTGGCGGCTTATTTCAAGCATCAGCAAGAGATCGATCACACGTCTGAGTAACTTCAACTTCAGCTCGCCGGGTGGCGATAGACGATAGACAATAGACGATACGCTTCGCAGGCGCGTCAGCGCTATCGTCTATCGTATATTGTCTATTCCTCCGGAGTTGCACCCGAGGAAACCGAATCGCTTCACGTCCCTTTTTTCGTCCGCTCCGTGCTCTCCAGATGCCCATGCCAGCCGAAGTGGCAGCGGAAGTTGAGGGTGTTGGACATCTTCTCAAAGGCATCGACATGCCAGTCGGGGTTGTTGGAACTCACGCGGATGTCACTGGGCTGGAAGGCGACGAGTGGCAGCTCCTTGAGCGTGAAGGAACCGGCAAGCAGGCGTGTCTTCCGCCAGTCAAAACCCATCAAACGGGCGCTCACGCAATCGACGGCCACAGGGTGCGTGCCGGCAAGAACAACGCCGCAGGGCTTCGGATCGCAGGCCATGGGACCGTCGCCCTCGCCCGCGATAAGGCCATCGACGAGGATGAGCTGGCGCTGAGGCTTCACCCGCGGCTTCGCATCGCCGTCGAAGTAGCTGAAGCACTTGTGCAGATCGAGGATCATGCGCCAGGCGGTGTCGTTGCCATGCCAGTTGCCGGAGCGGACCACTTTTTGCGTGTCGCCAAAGATGAGGCGGCCGAGCTTCTTCAGCGGCACGAAGAGCCAGGAGAGGAAGTGGCGGCCAAAGAGGATCTTTTTGGCGTTCCGCATCAAAATGCCCTCCAGCGCACGCTTCGGGCTCGATTCGGCAAATTGATCGCCACCCTCCGCGGGTGTGCCCTCGGTGTGCCGCGGGAGCCAGTTCGTGCGGGGCGTGGTGCCGACGAGGTTTTTCAGCGCCACGGTGAGACCGACTTTTTTGTGTGTTTTGAGCTTCGGCAGGTTGATGAGCACATCGGCGGCCATCGGCGTGCGGCAGATCCGGTATTCGTGATACGGATCGGTGTGCTGGCGGTTCGTCGTGGCAAAGTCGTAGGAGGCTCCGTAGAGCTTGCCGAGGCCGGGGAAGCCGAAGAACTCGCTCTTTTCGTCCAAATGCACATCCACGGCCCCGGCGGGATCGCTCGGCAGCTCGCGTTTCGAGACGGTGACGCCATCGACGACCTTCCACTCCTCGCAGCGCATGTCGAAAAGGGTGAAGGACACACCCGGAAAGTCGCGCCGGCATTCCTCGATGAGGCCATCGAGCCGGTGGAGGCGGCGGATGGTGTCAAAGGAGGAATCGCTCTGCGGCGCATCGCAAAGGGTGACGCGCCCGCTCCCCTGGAGCTGGCGTGCGGCCCAGCGGGTCACTTCCCGCACGAAGGCAGGGTGGGTGATGATGGCCAGCCAGCTCGCCTCGTCATCCGGCGTGCGGGTGTCGTGCTCCTTGACCCAGTTTGGCTTGATCACGACATGCTCGCCTGGCCGGATGTAGTCGGCGGGCAGTTCGATGGCGGCGATCGCCGCCTCGATTTGGCCGCGCAGCAGCTCCGTGTCGTCATACGCGGGCTGGCCGCGGATGACCGAGACGTGTGGGGAGCCAAAGGCAGAAGGTGGGAGCATCCGGTCATTTTTATCTTTTATCTTTCATCCTTCACCTTTTATTCCCGGACTCGTGCTTCGTTTTCTCCGCCGTCTGATCCTGCTCGCCATCGCCAGCTTCCTGCTGGCGTCGGGCTTGTATTCTCTGACAGACTCGTTCAGCCAGCGCTGGCGCGGTTTTGTGACGGGCGAGCTGGCCAAGCATGGCGTGTTCCTCGACTTTGAGCGGCTCATGATCAGCCCCTTCGGCGGGCTGATGGCGCAGGAGGTGAAGCTCTTCAACGACCGCAGCCACCAGCACCAGATCGCCGGGGTGGACCGCCTGCATCTGGAGGTGAACATGGAGGAGCTGATGGAGGGCCGTGTGCATGTGCAATCCCTCGAATTGAGCCATGCCTCCGTGGCGCTGCCGGTGGATCCCACGCTGCCGGAGCTCACGGTGATCAAGCTGGATGATTTTAACGCCAAGGCCGTGCTCAATGGCAATCAGGTGGAGATCCGCCAGGCCCAGGGCGTGCTCTCCGGCATTCAATTGGACATCCGCGGCGTGCTCACCCTGCCGGAGGGGGAGGCAAAACCGGATGAGGAGCAAAAAAGCGCCATGGAACGCCTCAGCATGATGCGCGAACACCGGGTGCAGATCCAAAACACGCTCGACTGGCTGGCCCGGTTCCAGTCGCCCAAGAAACCATCCATCAGCCTGGAGGTCAGCGGAGATCTGAACAAGCCGCAGGAGTTGAAGGCGGATCTCTCCTTCCGCGCGGAGAAGCTGCAATACGAGGACTACAAATGGGACGAATGGATCGCCGATGCGGAATACGACGGCGGCATGATCGATGTGAAGCGCCTGCATTTGCGTGATCACCTCGGCGAGATCGAGGCCACGGCCACCTGGCGCATCGGGTCCGAGCGTGCCCGCTTCCGCCTGAGTTCCAGCGCGGACATTCCGGCCTTGGCACGCACCTTTTTCGATGTGGATGGACTGCGTGAGGCGGTTTTCTACGAGCCCCCGGAGCTGGCGCTGGAGGGCTTCTGGTATCCCGGAAAAAACAAGGGCAAGCCCAAGGAGGAGCAGGTCTTTCCCGCCGAGGTGACCGGCAGGGTGGACTGCAAGCGCTTTGGCAGCCGCGGCGCGGTGTTTGAGGGCTTCAGCGCCAGCATCGGCGTGAACGAGGACGGCTTTTATGTGCGTGACGCGGTGTTGAAGCACAAAACCGGGCAGGTGCTGCTCCAGCTCATGCAGCACCGCACCCTGGGCGTGAAGTATGATGCCACGCTGCGCATGGACCCGAACGTGCTGCTGCCCTTTGTGCTGCGTGAGAAGACCCGTGATGTGATCCGCCGCTTCCAGTTCGATGAGAAATCCCACATCGACGTCCGTGTGGCAGGTGCCGGGCCTTCCTTCATCCTCCAGGACGGGGTCAACTCCGGCCATGGCGTGCTGAGGAACTTCCACTACAACGGCGTGTATCTCGAGGAGATGGAGGCGGACCTGGCCTTCCAGGGCTTCTTCCAAAACTTCCGCAATGTGCGCATCCGCCATCCCAAAGGTCCCGCGAGCGCAGACGATGTGTTTTTGAACGACGAGGAAAAGTGGGTGCGCCTCACCAACGTGCAGGCCGCCAGCGACACTGCGGACCTCCTGCGCTGCTTTGCCGCCAAAACGGCCGCCCATATCGCGAAGTATCGTCTCACCGATGGCACGGAGGTCACGGTGAATGGCACCATCGGCATCCGCGAACCGAAGTTTAACGACTACACCGTGACCTTCAAGAAACAGGACGGCGTCGGCCACTACGAGCTGTGGCGGGAGGACTACACCATTCATGCTCCGGACGGCGTGGTGAAGATCAAAGACAGCATCCTCTCCTTCGATGTGAAGGGGCGCCTCTTTGAACGGCCGTTCCGTGCCGTCGGGCAGACCGACCTCACGCCAGAGCTCACCGCTTACAGCGTGGACGTGACGGCGGGTGTGTTTCCGTATGAGGTGTTTGGCAAACGGCTGCCGTTCACCAACGTGAACGCGGATGTGAAGGCTCGCGGTTCGGATGTGAACTTCGATGTGAAGGCCCAGGTGCTGGGTGGTGGTGTCACGATGAAAGGCTCCTTTGACACCTCCTCCTCGCCGAATCCGTATCGCGGGGAGGTGCGTCTCGATGCGATCAGCTTCCGCCAGTTTGCCCAGACCTACTCCAAGAACGACGATACCAGCGAGGGCGACCTCACCGGCCATTTGAACTTCACCGGCCGGGTCGATGACTGGAAGGCGCTCAAGGGAAGCGGCGTCCTGATCATCGTGAATGGCAATCTTATGTCCGTGCCCATCCTCGGCCCGCTCACGCCCATCATCGGGGCACTGCTGCCGCGGCCCATCGCCGGATACAACATCGCCAAGGAGGCCTCGTGCAATTTCACCATCGCGGATGGCTACGCGATCACGAAGGATCTCGTGGCGCTCACCAGCAGCTTTCGCGTCACCTCGCGTGGCAGCGTGAATTTCATCCGGGATGACCTCGACTTCGACGCGGAGGTGCGCATCCGCGGTCTGCTGGCCATTCCCACCTTCCTCCTTAGCGAGCTGCTCGCCTACCACGGCACTGGAACGATCGAAAACACCAAATGGTCGCCCAAACTCCTCGGCGGCGGACGGACCGGCGGCAGCAATGGGGCCGCACCACCTCCAGCGAGCCCCCCCGATCCGCCGAAGAAGCGCCGCTCGCTGTTTGGAAACTGATGCGGTTTAAAAAGGTGCGTTGTGCAGCCCCTACGGCATCGCCACATCTTTTCAGCGATAAAGACGATGCGAGGAAATTTGTTTATCTTCACGCAGCCGCACCTTCAACCGCGCCACCGCCCGCTGACTGGCGTTGGCCGGCCTCGCGATCGAGGACGAGGAGGCTGGCACGGTCGTCACCGGCAAACTTGAGGCGGTCGAGCATGTCGCGGACGCTCTTTTCCTCTTCCATCTGCTCATTGAGGAACCAGAGGAGGAGATTCTTCGAGGCATGGTCTTTGACCTGTTCAGCGACCTCAAATAGTTCATTGATCTGCTGCGTGACGAGTTGCTCCTGCTTCAGGCTGTGCTCGAAGACATCGATGGGAGATTTGAAAGTGGCCTTGGGCTTGGCGATGGGTTGCAGCTCGACCTTGGCATCGCGGTCCACGAGGTATTGGTAGAATTTCAATGCATGGGCGGTCTCCTCGCGGCTCTGGTTGAACATCCAGCTCGCAAAGCCGCTGTAGGGGGTCTGTTCGAACCAGGCGGCCATGCCGAGATAGACATAGCTTGAGGACATCTCGTTGTTGATCTGTTCGTTGAGGAGTTTGGCGAGTTTGGGGGAGAGCGTCATGGGAAGGGAAGGGGGGGGGGTGGATGAAACAACATCCCCGCTGGCATGCAAGACAGGAGGCGGATGAATCGCTTTCCTTCCGGCCATCTTGCGGCAGGATTCGCGCCTGCCGCGCCTCCCTCCCGGCCACGTTTTTTTCCATGTCCGACGCCACGCATTCCCATCATGACCAGCATGTGAGGAGGAATTTCGTGTGCCACTGCCTCGAAGGTGGGTTGTACATGGGCGGACTGGCCTTCCTCCAGCCGGAGACGGTGATGCCGAAGATGGTGGAGTCGTTGCACGGCAGCTCGCTCATCATCTCCATCATGCCGGCGGTGCTGGCCGCCACCTTTGCCTTCGCGGGGTTGTTCGTTTCACCGAAGGTGGAGCGGATGAGGCACTTTAAAGGCTGGGTGCTAGGCTTTGGCCTGCTGCAAAGGCTGCCCTATCTCGTGGCGGGTCTGGTGCTGTGGTATGCGGAGCATCTGGAGGGCTGGATCCTGCCGGTGGTGGTGCTTACCCCGGTTCTCAGCGGCCTCATCGGCGGGGTGGGCGTGGTAGCCTGGATGGAAATGGTGACGCGCATGGTGCCGGAGCGCATCCGGGCGGCCGGCTGGGCGGCGCGTTACATCATGCAGGCCGTCATCGGCATGGGCGCAGGCGCGGTGATCCATCAGGTGCTCACGCATTTCCCCGGTCATCGTGGCTATGCGGTGCTGCATTTGATCGCCTTTGGCTTTTTGTTCCTCTCCTGGCTCTCGCAGCTTCCGATGAAGGAGTCTGATCATCCTGTGCACATGCCTCCGCGAGATCCGCGGCCCTATTGGCTCTATCTCAAGGAACTGCCCGGCATGCTTGCCCAGCAGCCAAATCTCCTGCGGCTCATCCTCGTCCGATTCAGCGGCATGGGTTACCTCATGCTTGTCTCCTTCCTCACGCTGCATGCGCTGGAGGTCACGGGCAGTGTGGAGGCGGATGTGGGCCGTTTTGTGTCCCTGCAAAACGTGGGCAC
>JBKCXA010000271.1:0-3914 GCA_046316935.1 Prosthecobacter sp. | reverse complement strand
CTCGATGGCGTAAGGGGTGCTTCCGTAATAGCAGAAGTGGGATTCATGGTCCCACTCGCCGTAGTTGCCGGTCTTGCCGCCGACATAGTTGATGCTGGCGGGCAGGACCCAGCGGCCGAGGCCGTATTGATCACAGCGCATGGCCTCCAGCAGCAGCTCGCAGCCGTGGTCGAGGCGGTAATTCACGCAGCGCTCGTAGAACTCGGCGTAGAAGCGCGGCGAGAGCACATTGTCTCGAATGGCGACATTCGGCAGCGAGTACTTCGAGAGGAAATGATGCTCATCATACGGGCCGATGCGGGAGAGCAGGTAGAACCAGGAGCGGTTCTCGCTCTTGTCGCAGGCATGCACGATGTGCTGAAACTCCTCGCGGCTGAGGTTTCCGCGAGCCCGTTCCAACAGCACGGCGGCGACGGCTGGCTTTGGCATGGAGCCGCCAACAAACAAACGATCCGCCTGGAACTCGGCAAGGTAGCGGCCGGTGGCGAGATTCTTCACGGCATAGCCCACGCGAGGATCGCCACGATAAGCGCGGTAGGCCTGCTCATAGCGCTGCGTCCACGGCCGACCATGCGCGGCGTGCGGACGGTAGCGGAGGTAAGCTCCTGAACGGAGGAAGCGATTGTGAAACTCCCACTGAGCCCGTGTTTTGCGCATCGAAGGACTCATCAAGCCTGCGGAGCCTCCTCCAGCGCACCCGGCAAGACTCAGCGGCATCAAGGCCAGGCCTCGTCGCAACCAATCGCGACGTGTCATCGGGTTCGAGGACTCTTCCTTGCCGTTCATCGGAGGCGGAGAAAAGCGCGAGGCAGGCGGGATGCGAGCGAGGAGTTGTGAAAAGATTGTCCGAGGCTACTTCGCGTCCTTCTTGGGGTAGCCGGCCTTCGCGTGCTTCACGAGGTCGATGAAGGTACCCTCGCCCACGCCGGGCACTTTCGTTACTTCGGTGATGTCATGGAAGGGTCGCGCCTGCTTGATGGCGGTGAGACGTGTCTCTCCGATGCCAGGCAGCGAACGCAACGAGTCATCGCGGCCCTTATTGAGCAGGTCCAGCAGCTTCATCCGCTGCGAGGTGGTGAGCATCTGCGCGATGGCTTCGATGCGAGCAGGGATCTTGTCCGCTGCCGTGAGATCACCGCAGCAAAGCAGAAGCAGGATGAAGGCTCTTTTCATGCTTTGAGCCTACTCTGGCGGCCCAAGATCGTCATTGACCTTTTTCGCCCGGTCCGGGACACTCGGGTCAATTCCAACCTGGGAGGTCAATCATGAACCAACCGCATACTCGCCGCGCTTTCCTTGCTGAAGTGAGCAAGGGCACACTTCTGGCCACCATCGGTCCTGCCCTCGCCGCCGAGTTCGGGATTTCCTCCGCCCAGGCAGTGGAGGCACCCACCGCCTTGCACTTCGGTGATCTGGAGCCGCTCGTGGCCTTCATGCAGGAGACACCCGTAGCCAAACTGCAGCCGCTGCTGGCCGCAAAGCTCAAACAAGGCACCACCTTGAAGCAGCTCGTGAGCGCTGGCGTGCTCGCGAATGCCCGCAGCTTCGGCGGAGAGGACTACATCGGCTTTCACACGCTCATGGCCATGCAGCCCGCGCTGCAAATGGCCGCGGCGAGGCCAGAGAAACAAGCCGCGCTGCCTGTCTTCAAAGTGCTCTATCGCAACACCAACCGCATCCAGGAGCACGGCGGCCGCGCTTCCGAGGTGCTGCATCCGGTGAGCGGCAGCGGTGATCATCCCACAGCTTCGCAACTGCATGACGCGGTGAAGCTCAAAGACACCGCAAAGGCCGAGAAGCTCTTCGCCGCGATGATGCAGCATAGTGCCGCGCAAGGCTTCAACGCACTCCTCGAATGCGTGCAGGACAATCCCGAGGTGCATCGGACCGTGCTGCCTTACCGCGCCTGGGACCTGCTTGATCTCGTGGGCCGTGAGCATGCCACGACGATGCTGCGCATGTCCCTGCGCTACTGCTTGAAAGCCGAGCAGTATCGTCGTGCCGACTGGGATGAGCATGGCAGCATCCTCACGAAGCTGATGGATGAGCACAAACTGCTAGGCCGCGAGCCCGGCACCCGCTCGCTGGATGATACCACGCTCGAAAAGCTCGCGATGACGATCTTCCGCGGCTCACCCGCCGAGGCCGCGGGTGCCGTGGCAGAGGCTTTGAAGGAAGGTTTTGACCCGCACGAGATCGGCGAGGCCATCTCGCTTGCCGCGAATCAATTCGTGCTGCGTGACCATGGTCGCCCGCCCGAGTGGGAATTCCCCGGCAAACCCACCGGCAGCGTGCATGGCGACTCCGTCGGCGTTCACTCCAGCGACTCGACCCATGCCTGGCGGAATCTTTCCTCCATGAGCGAGGGGCGGAATGTGTTTGCCTGCCTGATCCTCGCCGCGTGGCAAATCGCCCGGGACAAGCAATACCAGCCTCAATTTGCCGATTGGGAGCCGATGCCCTCCAAACGCCAGATCGGCCAGGTGAGTGCTAAAGAGCCAGAAAAGCTCCTCGCCGAGCTCGACGGCCACATCCGAGGCAATCTGCAATCCCACGCCGCAGCCATCGTGCATCGGTGGGGAACGCTCGAGCTGCCGGTGGAGCCGGTGCTGGCCCTCCTGCGTGGTTTTGCCACGAGCGAAGACGGGGCGCTGCACGCCGAGAAATACTTCCAAACCTGCCGAGACGAGTTTCAGCGCACCAGGGCCGCCTTCCGCTGGCGTCATCTGGTGGCTTTGGCCCGTGTGACTGCCAGTGAGTATGGCCGTCCTGCTCCCGGACAGGCTGAGGCGAGGGAATTGCTCTCCGTTTGAGGCTTCTTCACATCCTCTATGATGATGGAGGTTAAAGGGCAGATCATTCCTTAGCCGTAAGGGGTGTGGATAAGCTCAAGAAGTGCGTTCCATCGCTGAAACTGCGGCGTTCCACGCGGCTCGTGTCTGTGAATGAAAATGGGGACGAGTGTCAGTAGCCTCCAACAAGTCGGGCTTATCGAGGTTCCTCGCAGGTTGTCCGGGTTTGTTGGCTGTTTTGCTCACAGGTTGTTCACGGGCTCGTGGTGGTGAGGGTGTGCCACTCAGGATTGGTCAAGGCGCAACTCGCAGCCTGCACCTCGGCTTCCTTTTTGCTCTTCCCTGCCCCGCGACCGAGCTCGCGACCGCCCCAGCTCACGGAGGCTTCAAAGAATTTGGCATGGTCGGGTCCGGTTTGGCCGATGATGCGATAGACGGGGGCTTCGGAGTTGATCGCTTGAAGGCGTTCTTGGAGGTCGCCCTTGGGATTAGACTCGATGAGGCCCTGGCCGAGGGTATCGAGTTCGTTGCCGAGCACACGAATCACAAATTGTGTGGCGGCATCGAGCCCGGCATCGAGGTAAATGGCGCCGATGATGGCCTCGAGAGCGTCGGCGAGTGTCGAATCGCGTTCGCGGCCGCCGCTGGCCTCTTCGCCGCGACCCATGATGAGGTGCGGGCCGAGACCGATTTCGCGGGCGAGCCGGGCGAGCGATTTGGTGCTCACGAGATGGGCGCGTGCTTTCGTGAGGCGGCCCTCGTCGGAGTCCGGCAGGCGGGCGAAGAGCTCATGGCTGAGGGCGAGTTGCAGCACGGAGTCGCCGAGGAATTCGAGGCGTTGGTTGTCGAGGCCGGAGCGCTGCGACTCGTAGCTCACGCTCGCATGCGTGAGGGCCTCGGTAAGGAGCCGGAACTGGCGGAAGTGGTGGCCGAGGATGCTCTCAAGAGATTCCATGTTTCGCTGATCGCCGATGTTCCGTGGGTGACGCCTTGGCTGAACAGGAAAAAATGGGGTGACCGACGGGATTCGAACCCGCAACAACCAGAATCACAATCTGGGGCTCTACCTTTGAACTACGGTCACCATTTTGCCGGGAGGCGGGGGCGATAGTAACCGGTTCG
>JBKCXA010000270.1:0-5624 GCA_046316935.1 Prosthecobacter sp. | reverse complement strand
TCTCATAAGTTGCACAAACGATGCATCAATGCGCCGATCCTGCGCAGCGTTGCGCCGTGCTTGCGCCGCCAATCGGCGCACACTAGGCCGCAGGAAGAGCGGCATGACAGAAAGCATCAAAGTTGCACAGTGCGTGCATGTTTGAACCCAAGCCCGACATCGCTGGCCGCGCCGAGATCGAGACGCTCGTGAACACCTTCTACGACCGCGTGCGTGGCGACGCGGTGCTCGGCCCCATCTTTGACGAGGTGGCGCACACGAACTGGAGCACGCACCTGCCGAAGATGCATGCCTTCTGGGAGACCGTGCTTTTCCGCACCGGTGGGTTCACCGGCAACCCCATCGCCGCGCATGCGAAGCTCGTGCCGCTCACGGACATGGGGCGCGACAAGTTTGATCACTGGCTGACGCTCTTCCGCGCCACGGTGGACGATCTCTTCGTCGGCGAGCGTGCGGAGCACATCAAAAACTGCGCCGCCGACATGGCGAACGTGATTTACAGCAAGATCAACGCCGTGCCTGATCCGCGATTCGACCCCGCGAATCTCACGCCGGAGCAACGCGAGCGTTACGCCCGTTACAAAGCCACCACCGCATGAGCTTTCCCGCCTGCAAACACAAGAAACACAAGGCCAAGGGCTCGCGACGCCTCGGGCTGCGCTGGCTCGCCTCGGAGCCTTATCGCGTGTTCTTTTTCAGCGGTGCGCTGTGGAGCGTCATCGGTGTGTCTCTGTGGCCGTTGTTTTATGCGCAGAAGCTCTCGTTCTACCCGAACGTCATCCACGCGAGGCTCATGATTGAGGCGTTTGGTGGTGCGTTCGTCGTCGGCTTCCTCGGCACGGCCGGTCCGCGCATGGCCACAGCACCGAAACTCACGCCGCTGGAGCTGGGCTGGCTCCTTGCCCTGCATCTCGCCTGCGGCGTGAGCCATCTCATGCAACGACTCGCGTGGGGTGATGCCTTCTTCATCGCCTTGCTGGGCTCGTTGATGCTTAGCCTGATCATCCGGGTGGTTCGTTTTCGGAAGGAGGCTCCACCACCGCAGATGCTGCTGGCGCTCACCGGCCTTGGCTGCGGCATTGCCGGCGCGGCGTTGATGCATGCCGAGATGGATGTGGCGAGGTTTCGGCTCGCCGGGCTGCTGCTTTATCAAGGATTGCTGCTGCCGCCAGTGCTCGGCATCGGCTCGTTTGTGTTTCCACGCATGCTCGGCGGTGATTTTGGCGAAGCCAAATCAGCGGCGCAAAGCCACGCGAAACTGCGGCGAGCCATCGCGGCGGCCGTTTTGCTCGTGAGCAGCTTTTTTCTCGAAGCGCATGGCCTCGTGGCCGTCGGCTATGCTTTGCGAGCACTCGTCGCCGCAGGTTACCTGCTCATCGAAGTACGCTGGAGGCCGCAGCAGGCCGGATCACTCACCACGGGTCTGTTTTGGGCGCTGGGCCTTGGCTGGCTTGGTCTCGTGCTCTCGCCGTTTCACTATGGGCAGCATGTCTCCATCGAGCATCTGCTCTACATTGGCGGATTCGGCATGCTGATGCTCATCGTCGGCTCCCGCGTGCTTTTTGGCCACAGCGGGGATTTGGAAGGTTTCTTCGCGAAGTCGAAGTGGGTGCGCTTTTTGATCTTCCTCGGCATCCTCACCGCCACCACCCGCACCACCCCCGCCTGGGTGCCCTCGACCACCATTTCCCATCACATCTACGCCGCCTGGACCTGGGGCCTCCTGAGCCTGCTGTGGCTCGCCTGGCATCGGAAACGCTTCGTGGAGCGGGATCAGGAGGATGGTTGATTGTCGGCTGGCAATTGGGGCACTTGCTCCCAGAATGCTCCGGTCTCTCGCATGTCCCATCAACCTCTCAACATTCACGCCGGCACCCAGATCGTGACGAAAGTCGGCGAGCATGGCAGCAACAACGCCCTCGTGCACCCGCGTGGTGCGGTCGGCATCGTCACACGCACGCCCTGCGGCCATGAGCAGCACTTTCTCGTCCGCTTTCCCGATGGCTTCGAGACTTCATTGCTGCGCGAGGAGCTGGAAGTGCTCAAACTCTTCAAAGATCGCCTCGATCCCGCTGGCGCTGGCGACTTCGATCTTGAAGAGCACGTCATCTACCGCTGCATCGTCGGCTCGCGGGCCTACGGACTCGACACCGAAGCGTCCGACACCGATCTGCGCGGCATCTACCTCGCCTCGGCGGAGCTTCAGTGGTCGCTCTACGGCGCACCGGAGCAGTTCGAGGACAACGCCACGCAGAGCTGTTACTGGGAACTGCAAAAGTTCCTCGTCATGGCCCTCAAGGCCAACCCGAACATCCTTGAGTGCCTCTACTCGCCCCTCGTGGACAAGGTGACACCCATCGGCCAGCAACTCCTCGCCATCCGCGACCGCTTCCTGTCGGAGATGATCTTCCAGACCTTCAACGGCTACGCGCTCAGCCAGTTCAAGAAGATCGAGCAAGACCTCCGCAACCACGGCGAAGTCCGCTGGAAGCATGCCATGCACCTCCTCCGCCTCCTCATGACCGGTGCCGCCACCCTCCGCGAAGGCCGCGTCCCCGTGCATGTCGGTGATCGCCGCGACCAACTCCTCGCCGTCAAACACGGCGAGTTGAGCTGGGAAAAAGTCGATGCGTGGAGGCAGGAACTGCACCGCGACTTTGAGCAAGCGCTGGCAGAGACGAAGCTGCCCGAGCGACCTGACTATGAAGCAGCGAATGCGTTGCTGGTGGAGGCGAGAAGGCAGGTGGTTTGATCGTGCGCAACACCATGGACTGCGGCAGCCTGCTGCCGCTTTGCAGAGCCAGCCCTGCTGGCGTCGAATTCCTAGTGATAAGAATCCGCACACACGCTACGCCCATGCGTTAGCAGTTCGGCGATAAGACGCCACGCGACTCCGACGGCAGCAGGGCTGCCTGCGAAAAGCGGCAGGAGCCTGCCGCAGTCCAAGGTGCTAGGCACATCATCGAAGTTGCCGCAGCCCCTCCTCACGCCTACTCTGTCCGCCATGAGCACTACTATCGCTCTTCAACCCGTAACCTGGCAACGCATGGCAAAAGGCATCGACGACGTGAGACAGCGCCTCGAACGCGCAGCTGCCGCTCTGGCGAAACTCGGCGTCCATTACGCCGTGGTCGGCGGAAATGCCGTCGCGGCCTGGGTTTCTCGTGTGGACGAAAGCGCTGTGCGAAACACGCGTGACGTGGACATCCTTCTTCGACGCGAAGATGCCGAAAAAGCCCGCGAAGCTCTCGAAGCCGCCGGCTTCGTGCATCGCCGTATTGCCTCGCTCGGCAAAGCTGGCGCGATGGATGTCTTCCTCGATGGCCCCGATGCCAAGGTGCGGGACGCTGTGCATGTGCTCTGGGCTGGTGAGAAACCCGTGCCGGATGCCATCGAGAACACCCCCGAACTGCATGAAACCGAAGTCGGCGAAGGCTTCTCTCTCGTGCCTTTGCAGGATCTCGTGCGCATGAAACTCATCTCCTTCCGCGACAAAGACCGCATGCACCTCCGCGACCTGCTTTCTGTCGGCCTCATCGACGAAAGCTGGACCGGGCGCTTTCCAGAGGAACTCGCGTCACGGCTCCAGATCATCTTGGATGATCCTGAGGGCTAAATGACCGCCAAATGATTCTTCTACCGCTTCAGTGAAATCAACTAAACTGGTCATCACTTCTTGGTATGTGAACTGTCACCGAGTGGTGGAACGCCTTGGTTTGGATTTTTTGGGCTCGAGAGTTAGCTCGTTTCTTGCCCAGTACAACGGTAACGGCAACCAGCCAGGAATGCTTGTAAGCATACTAGGCCCCAAATTAGGCGAATGGGTCAAACAATCAGATGTTCGATCATTCGAGGAGCTGCACATTCAGGGGAAGCTACAGTCAGGGAGTGTTTTCTGCTTGGAATCTAAAATGCGCAGTCACGGTCTCAGCGTGCGTGACGCAGAGAAGAGCGATGGAATGGTCATTCTATCTCGTGACCTCAAGGAATTTGGCGATCATCGGCATTTGAGGGTAAAATTTCATCAAAATGGCCTCACTACTGATTCAGCAAGGGGCTTTCTGATGGGGCAGCCCAGAGTCTTCATGGTGGCGCATGTTCACTCTATCGACGAAAAAGAGATAGTATGTAGTCCATTGGTGATCGGAGATCTTTCGATCGAAGACTCCAATTCCATGTTTTCACAGCGCTATACCGACGGGCTTAAAGTGAGACCTTCTGATTTCGATGCATTTAAAGACGTTAATTTTATGTCCAAAGTGAGCGCTACTGAGTTGTCTCTCTTGAAAAATGTTTCCGAGCATGAAGTGAAAATGACATTCGCGGACATGATTGGAGAACTTCATGTCCCAAAAGACTGGGGTGGTGAATATTGTGACCTCTATTCATCACAGGCAGTCCTGAACGGAGAATTGGTCACTTGTGCATTCGCCTTGAAAGGTCCAGCCAAGTTTAGCCCCATGGACATGACTCACTGTGGAAAGCGTGGCGATCAAATTGTTCGTCTTTTTGACACGGGGGCTGATGTCATGGTTCTTCAGCACTGCCACGTTGTTAATCCCGCAGTCAGAAAAACCATGGAGGCTTTTTCACTCGGTAGGAACAAGCGTTTTTGCATTATCGACGGCTACGAAACAGTGAAGATTCTTCGTCATGCAGGCAAGTTATAGAAGTCAGTTTAGCAATGACCATCCCGTCCCTCCTCCACCGCATCACGGCTGCGCAGCCGTATCCGCTGCTATTTGCGACGATCAGCGGGGCGCATCTTTACGGCTTTCCTTCGCCGGATTCGGATTTTGATCTGCGTGGGGCGCATGTGTTGCCCTTGCGGAAGGTGCTGGGGCTGGAGGTGCGGGATGAGACGGTGGAGGACAGCCGAGTGATCGAGGGACTGGAGATGGACATCGTCTCGCATGACGTGAAGAAATTCTTCGGGCTGCTGCTGAAGAAGAACGGCTATGTGCTGGAGCAGCTCTACTCGCCGCTCACCGTCCACACGACGACGGAGCATGCGGAACTGAAGGCGATCGCGCAGGGCTGCATCACGCGGCACCATTCGCATCACTACTTTGGCTTTTCGGAGACGCAGTGGGAGCTGTTCGCCAAGGAATCGCCCCGGCGGGTGAAGCCGCTGTTGTATGTCTATCGCGTGCTGCTCACCGGTATCTGGCTCATGCGCACGGGCGAGGTGGAGGCGAACCTCGTCACGCTCAATGAAACCTTCCGCCTGCCTTACCTCGGCGATCTCATCGCCCGCAAACTGGCCGGACCGGAGCAAGGCACGCTCGATGACGGTGATCTAGCCTTTCACCAAGGCAAATACGAGCGCCTGCGTGCTGAACTCCAAGCTGCCCACGATACCAGCACGCTTCGCGAGATGCCAGAGGAGGCCACACGGGCTGCGATGAATGATCTGCTGGTGCGGGTGAGGATGAAGTAGTTTTCATACCCACCCGACAAGATCGGCACAGCCTTCGGCAGGTGGTGGCGAAGCGTTTGGTGGGGTTTGGCGTTTGTTGGGGCATGCACGCGATGTCTCCTGCTCCTGATCCCGAAATGATGGCTTACGATGGTTTCGATGAGAGGCCGTTTTTGGTGTTTTGGGAGATCACGCGGGCTTGTGC
>JBKCXA010000269.1:0-3169 GCA_046316935.1 Prosthecobacter sp. | reverse complement strand
CCGAAGTCCTACACGGCCACCAAGCCGGCGGCGAACATTTCAACCTTCGTTCCAAATCCTTCACCTCCAACCGGCCTACGATGCCAAACAGCATCTGATCGGATGAACTTTCCGTGCAAGCGGTTGCCGGGTTGTGGGGTTTGTCTTTGGCTTGCAGGGCACATGCTGTGTTGCGTTCATCGCAGCATGCAGAGTCAAGGCGCAGCTTTGATTGGGAAGAGCTGGTTTTACGGGATCGTTGCCAACGTTTTACATCGGTCTGACACAGACCGGTCCCGCTGTGCGAAACTACTCACATACAATGAGAACAGCCTCACGGCTGACATGTCACAGCTTTTCAAAGTGGTTCCTTCTTGGCTGTTGGTACTACAGAATGAATACCGGGGCGGATCGAGTGATCCGCCCCGGTTCATTTATGGGGAGGCGGAGGCGCTGCATGATCTGTCCTTCAGACCAGGTGCCCAAAACAAAAAACACCGCCAGCTCTGGAGCGGGCGGTGTTCTAAAAAGGAGGGCTGTCTGCGCGAATTACTCCTGAGCAGGCGCTTCTGCGGCAGCGGCGGCCTCAGCCGGAGCTTCGACCTTCTTCGCAGGAGCCTTCTTGGGGGCAGCTTTCTTCGCTGGGGCCTTTTTGGCCGACTTGTCCGCCTTGGCGACGCGGGCCTTCCGGGTCACGCCAGCTTTGGCGAGGGCTTTCTTGCGTTCGAGATACTTCTTCCGGCGGCGGCGCTTGACGATTTTATTGAGTTGCTGACCCATGATGGAGTTGTTGAGAGATGGATTTGGTTAGAGGGCGGCTAGAGTTCCATCGTTCCTCAATCGCGCAAGGGGCAATTCAAGGCCGGGGGAACCTTCTAGAGAGCGGATTGGCCTGCCGGAGGGATCAGGGCTTCTTCTCCTCGGGCTTGCTCTCCGCCTTGGGTTCCGACTTGGGGGCTTCGGCGCTCTTTTTGGGTTCGGCCTTTGGCTTGTCTTCGGTCTTGGCAGGAGATTTGAGTTCGGGTGCTTCGAGCTTGGATTCCACCTTGTTGGCGGCCTGCTGCGTGGGCGGCACGCGGAAGAGCTTCCCGGAGTAGGGGCATTTCACCGTCTGGCCCGGCGACATGCCAGCGACATCGACGAGCTGTGTCTTGCTGGCGTAGGGGCTGGTGACCATGTTGGTGCGGCCGGCGACGGCGCTGCCGTAGGGGAGTTCTTTCTTCGGAGCAGCCGAGGTGCCGCTGCTGGAAGTGGAGGACTTTGATAGAGCGGGTGAAGGGGATTGCTTGGGTGTGACTTCGACGATGCTGGGTTTGGCAACCGGTTCGTCATCCACCGTGACGATACGAGGCTTGGTGCTGCGACGCGGTGTGGAGGAGGCTTTCGGGCGGTAGGAAGGCTGCGCCAACTGGCGAGCTGGGGCAGGGGAGGTCGCGGGGGCGTAGTAAGGATTCGTGGCCAGCGCGGAGGTGCTGCTCGGGGCCGTCGAGTAGAGCGGGCGGGGCTGGCCGTAGGGCAAAGTCGATGGGCGATAGGCGAGCGACTGGCTGGAGGCACGCTGCAGAGGCGGGCTGGGGCGGCCATAGGTCGGCTCATGGCCGGAGGAATAAGCCCAGTAGTTAAAAAGACCGTCGCGCTGGATCATGGACCAGGCCTGACGTGGCGGCATGGAGCAGGAGGAGAGGAGGGCGGTGGCCCCCAGGGCGAGCAGGGCTCGGGAGACGATGGCTGTTGGATTCTTGATGGCATTCATGGCAGTGAATCGGATGTGTTTTTCGATGACTCAGCATGATGCTGGCAGGTCCCTTGAAAAACATCAAGATGGGAGACAAACGAATGACATTCATCACCTCGGATTGACATAATTTCTGTAGCCAATGAGCCGAGTAGATGAAGTGGGCCCGATGTTTTGGAGGCCCGAATCAAGACTCCCGCCGACCTGGGATCTCCGTCGAGGCACCGCTGCCGATGATCTCGCCTTCGTTCAGATGCAGGTCATAGCCCGCCACCTCCACCTCGCCACGCCGCACCTTCTTTTTCGCCATCATGACGGAGAGCCAGCGGAATTCCTCGGTGTTGTCGAGGATGACCTTCATCACCATCGTGAGCGGGACGGCAAGGAACATGCCGAGCGGCCCCCAAAGCCAGCCCCAGAAGATGACTGAGAGGATGACGACCAGCGGCGAGATGCCGAAGCGATTCCCGAGCAGGTGTGGCTGCACAAAGTTGTCGAGGCAGAAATTGATGCCTCCATAGCCGATGGCCACGACGACGGCATGCATCGGCCCATGTTGCACGAGTGCCTCGGCGATGGCCGGGACGGAGGCGGCGGTGCTGCCGACGGCGGGGATGAAGTTGAACACGAAGGCGAGGATGGCCCAGAGCAGTGGATACTGAAGGTCGAAGAACCAGCATAAAACGCCTGCCAGCACGCCGGTGAGGGCGCTGATGAGTGTTTTGACGCCGAGATACTTCTGGATGTCATCGGCGGAACGCATCAAGCCTGAGAAGTCGGGGCCGCCGGAGAGCTTCACGGCCTGCAACCGTGTGTGCGTGCCGTGCGCCTCCATCAGAACAAACATCATGATGAGCAGGATCATGATCAGGCCGACGAAAACCGTGCTCACTGCTCCAAAGGTGCTGCCCAAGGCCGCACCGAGGCCGCTCATCACTTTCTCCTGCGTGCTCCATTCCACGACGGTGTTCCAGTCAAAAAGACGGTCCACATCGGCTTTCAATCCGGTGGCTCCTTTGCTCTCCAACCACAGGGCCATGTCGCCGAGCTGTCGGTTGAGCCCGCGGGCATAGCGCGGCAGGTCACCGGCGAAGCTCACGAGGAGCCGAATGGCGAGGGTGACCAGTCCGGCGACCACGGCGAGATTCACAAACATCGTCACGCCGAGTGCGACAGGCATCGGCAGGCGGTGACGGCGCAGCCAGCGGGCCAGCGGGTAGCTCAGCACGGCAAGGAAAAAAGCATATACGATGGGCAGCAGGAGATTCGCCGCCAGTTTCATGCCCGCGAGGACGATGAAGAGGCTCGCCAAGGTCACCACGACCTGCGAGCCGCGGCTTCCCCAGTCCACATGCCGTTCCGGTGTATCGCCAAATTCGCTCATGACACCGACTTTCCGCGAAGAAGACGCCAGGCGCAAGTTTCCACGGCTTGCGATGCGAGGTGTTCGTGCTC
>JBKCXA010000268.1:0-2985 GCA_046316935.1 Prosthecobacter sp. | reverse complement strand
GCATACAGGCGGCGGGCACGACGGGCGAAATCGAGGGGAGAGAGCGGTGTTTCCATGGTGAAGACGCGGAGGATAGGGAAAAGCGGCGTGGTCTGACTACCAAAAAACGAGCTCCCGTTCGACAACCCATGCCTGCATTCTGCCAAATGCTGCGGTGCGTGTTTCCACGAGCGGAGTTTGTTCCCTCATGCACTCTCGCTGGCTGTTCCTGGTAACGCTGATCGGCTGCTTCGACGTCCGGGCGGATGAAAAAACGCCGCCCTATCAGCCTGAACGCTTTTTCAGGACCCAGATCCTCCCGATCTTGGAAAAGCGCTGCTTCGAGTGCCACTCCCATGAGCACGAGGTGGAAGGTGGACTGGCTCTGGACAGCCAAAGCGGCTGGCAGGCAGGAGGAGAAGCAGGAGCCGCCGTCATTCCCTACGACTTAAAGAACAGTCCTCTCATCCAGGCCGTCCGGCATCTGGACAAAGAAACCGCCATGCCGCCCAAGAAGAGGCTCCCGCCCATTGAGATCGCCTTGCTGGAGACCTGGGTGCTGCTCGGTGCCCCTGATCCGCGAAAGTAGAGCTGTGCGCAAAAGTCATCGCAACCCGCTGGCGTCGCGTTATGAAGCGACTCTCGCATGCCAGCCAGCATCTCTTCGTCACGCTCCCTCCCTGACCTCTCCCCCGAGGAGCTTGCCGCGTGGATGCAGGCCAAGGGATTCAAGCCCTCGCATGCCCCGAGGGTGATCCGCCAGCTCTTTGACGCGGGTGTGTCGGGTGACCGCATGCCAGAGACACTCGACGAGCAGCTCTCGCAGGCGTTTCCCGGCACGGCGGCCTCACTCGCCCGACGCCAGGTGTCAGAGGATGGCACCACCAAGCTGCTCCTGAAGCTGCCTGACAGCCGCACCGTCGAATCCGTGCTCATGCCGGACTATCATCCCACCCGGGCTTCCGGCTGTGTCTCCAGCCAGGTCGGCTGCGCCATGGGCTGTGACTTTTGCGCAACGACGCAAACGGGCTTTGAGCGCAACCTGACCTCCGGCGAGATCGTGGAGCAGTTTCTTCACCTGCGACGCGAAGCCCGGAGCGCAGGCCGCACGCTGCGCACCCTCGTCTTCATGGGCATGGGCGAGCCGATGCTCAATCTGCCAAACGTCCTTGCCGCCGTGCGCCGGATCGCCGATCCACGGCTCGGTGCGTTCGGCTGGCGGCAGATCACGATCTCCACTGTCGGCATCGTGCCGGGCATCGAGGAGCTTCGCGAGGCCCGGCTCGGGGTGCATCTGGCGCTGTCTTTGCACGCGCCCGATGATGCCACGCGAGCCGACCTGCTGCCTGTCGGCAAACGATTTGCCATCGAGGACATCCTCGCAGCCGCAGATCGGTATCAGGCGGAAAGCGGTCGCATCACCACCATTCAATACTGCCTCCTCGACGGCGTCAATGATTCGCTCGCCCAGGCCCGTGACCTAGCCCGCCTGCTCACGGGCCGCCGCATGCATGTGAACCTCCTCCGCTACAATCCCACCGGTCTCAGTCTGCGAGGCCGCACCTACGCCCCAACCTCCATCGAACAAACCGAGACCTTCCTCGCCGAACTGCGCGCTCATGGAGCCATCGCCCATCTTCGCCGTGCACGCGGCCCGGACATCGACGCGGCCTGCGGCCAGTTGCGACGTCGCGCGGCGCAACCGGCGGCTCTTTGACTCAAGAACCAGCCTTCAAGCACGTATTCACACGCTCATGAGAACCTCCCTGCTCCTGCTCCTCCTCGCCACTTCCCTGCTCCACGCCGATCCTGTGCCGCTTTTTGACGGCAAGACCTTCGCTGGCTGGGAGGGCGACATCGGCAGCGTCTGGCGTATCGAGGACGGGGCGTTGGTCGCGGGTTCGTTGGAGAAGAAGCAGGAGAAAAACAACTTCCTCGCCACCACAAAGAAGTATGGCGACTTTGAACTGACGCTGAAATGGAAGCTGGAGGGCACGGAGGGCTTTGTGAATGGCGGCGTGCAGTTCCGCACTGTGCGCATCCCGAATCATCATGAGGTCTCCGGCTATCAAGCGGACCTCGGCAAGGGCTATGACGGTGCTTTGTATGACGAAAGCCGCCGCAAGAAGATGCTCGCGCAGCCTTCGCCTGAAGTTCTCGCGAAGGCACAGAAGCCGCTCGGAGAATGGAATGACTACCGCATCCGTGCGGAGGGAAATCGCATTCAGATCTGGCTCAATGGCGTGCAGACGGTGGATTACACCGAGACGGAACCGAACATCGACCTCACCGGCATCATCGCCGTGCAGATCCACGGCGGTGCGACCTCCATCGTGCGCTACAAGGACCTCATGATTGAGGAGCTGGCGGCCAAGAAGTAGCCCCTGTAGGCCACCTCTGTGAGGTGGCAGATGTGCCAGGTCACAGACCTAGCCTACAGCATCACCGAGCCTTTGTAGGCCACCTCTGCGAGGTGGCAGATGTGCCAGGTCACAGACCTGGCCTACAGCATTACCACGCCTTTGTAGGCCACCTCTGTGAGGTGGCACATGCCGGGTCACAGACCCGGCCTACAGCATCAACGCGCCTTTGTAGGCCACCTCTATGAGGTGGCACATGCCGGGTCGCAGCCCCGTCCTACAGAGCGTGCCTGGTTCCCCAGTAAGGCCATGCCTCAGGCTCTGTCACGAATCCGGCGCGGACGGGGTTGTTTTGCACATAGAGCCACTTCTCGGTGTAGCTTTCTTCCGAGCGAAGCAGGTGATCAAAGAAGCGATCCTGCCAAAGCGCCGCATCGTAACCGTGACGGCGGTGCAGATACTTCGCCGTCCATTCCTTCCACTTGCCGATGAACAGGCTGAGCGGCTTGGCATCCACCGCAGCCGCACAGAAAAAGTGTACATGATCCGGCATGACGACGTAGGAGCCAACCTTCCAGCCGTAAAGGGACTCGCCGTTCTCCCAAACCTCATGCAGGACACTCATGGCGGTCTCATTGGCGAGCAG
>JBKCXA010000267.1:0-2262 GCA_046316935.1 Prosthecobacter sp. | reverse complement strand
GCGCCCGTCTTTTTCGAGCTCGTAAGCCCGCGTGAGGACCTTCGCGATCTCGCTGAGGTTGCCATCATTGAGTGTGTAGTAGCCGGTGTACTTCTCCTTTGGAAACGTGCGGCTCCAGGTCTCCGGATAGCTGGCTTTTTTCACTGCCGCGGAATGATCAGCAGGGCCGTCAAATTGCTGCGGCCACGCTCCGCACGGAGCCTGAGCAGCAAGCAAAGCATCGAAGGCCGTCTTCTTCGCCTTTTGCAAGGCCTCGTCATTTTTGAAGGCCTCCTCATGGGAGATTTCCAGCATCAGCAGGAGGGCGGATTGGGTCTTGTTGTCATCAAGCGTCGTGCTGTTACGACGCTTGCCGGTCTCCTTGTCCCCGGCCTCCCACTGGCTGCGCAGATGATACCGCCCCACCTTTTCCGGTGCGAAGTCAAAATCGCTGTCCCAGCCACCGGAGGCCAGTTGAGCCTTCATCAAGGCTCCCGCCGCATCACGCGCCGCTTTGAGAAAAAGCTCGTCCCCTGTAGCCCGGTAAGCCCTGAGCATGGCCATGCCCATGGTGGTCGTGCCGGGCGGCTGAATGGAGATGATCGTGGGAGAGTCACCATGCTCCACCTCGCCCACTTTCCCTTCTTCGTCATAAGACGAGGCATAACCACCCTCCCGCGCGAGATGCGTGTGAGCATAGCTCACGGCCTTTTTCATGGCGGCGGTGAGCACGGCAGGATCAGGCAGTTCGGCGGCAAAGACGGAGGAAGCGAAAAGAAGACAGGCGAGGAGGCGCATGATGCCTGCAAACGAGGCACTGGGGCATTTCATGCACTCACTTCGGCTCAAAGAGTTCCGTCAAAATCTTGAAGTGACACTTTCCTGCCTCTAACTTGACCCCTCATGCCTCAAATCTGCTCTCACTCAGCCAACCAGCTTTTGAGGACAGCTGTTTTATGCCTGGGCCTGACAGGGCCCCTCACAAGCTGTGGCAAAAAACACACGGAACTGCCGGTGGCCGCGGTGCAAACGAAAGCGCCTGCGCCTTATGCGATGGCGGATGAGAAGGAGGTCTTCGCGCAGTATGCGGGATCGCAGACGTGCGCGGGCTGTCATCCGGAGCAGTTCGCGAAGTGGAAGGAGTCGCACCACGGACTCGCGGAGCGAAAGCCGGACGCGAAGCTCGATGAGGCGGCGTTTGTGCCGGCGCAGTCTTTCAAACATGGCTCGCAAACCACCGAGGCGGCGAAGAAGGACGCGGACTATGTGCTCACGGCGCTGGGATTTGGAGACAAAGTCGCGCCTTACAAGGTCGAGCGTGTGATCGGTCATGATCCGCTGCGGCAGTTTTTGGTCGATGGTGGCAGCGGCAGGCTCCAGACGATGGAGGCCTGCTTTGATCCGCATAAGGGCGACTGGTTCAACGTGTATGGCGATGAGGATCGCAAGCCCGGCGAGTGGGGCCACTGGACCGGTCGCGGCATGGTGTGGAATCAAATGTGTGCGTCATGCCACAACACAAGGCTGCGGAAGAACTACGATGTGGCGAAGGACAGTTACCACACCACGATGGCGGAGATGACGGTGAGCTGCGAGGCCTGCCACGGACCGATGAAGTCACACTTTGAGTGGCAGCAGACCAATCCGGGCCAGAAAGGCGATCCCACGATCACGAAATGGTCGCGCGACCAGCACATCGAAAACTGCGCCGGGTGTCATGCGAGACGCGGTGAGATCACGGGCGACTTCGTGCCGGGTGAATCGTTCTGGGATCACTACCACCTCACCATCGTCGATCACAGTGACACCTACTACCCGGACGGCCAGATCCGCGATGAGAACTACGAGTTCGCCAGCTTTGTGAGCAGTCGCATGTATCACGCAGGCGTGCGCTGCATGGACTGCCACGACATGCACAGCATGAAGACGATCCTGCCGGGCAACCAGCTCTGCATGCGCTGCCACACGCCGGGAGGTTTCCCGAATGCGCCGCCCATCATGCCGGAGGCGCATAGTTTTCACGGCGTGTCGAGCACCGGCAATCAATGCATCAACTGCCACATGCCGCAGACCGTTTACATGCAGCGGCATCCGCGTCACGATCATGGCTTCACCATTCCTGCCCCCTGGCTCACGAAGGAGCACGGTGTGCCAAACGCCTGCAACAAATGCCACACGGATAAAACGACGGATTGGGCGCTGGAGGCCGCGAACAAGTGGTGGGGCCCGAAAATGGAGAAGCGCAAGACTCGCGTGCGGGCTGATTTGATCGCCAAAGCCCGC
>JBKCXA010000266.1:0-2585 GCA_046316935.1 Prosthecobacter sp. | reverse complement strand
GTGCTGGCGGAGAGGGCGGCGACTTGCTCGTCGAACTCGGCGAGGTGCTGCTTTGACTTGTTTCCGGCGACGAGCTGGGCGCGGATGTCGGCGAGTTGGGGGAGGATGGCTTGCGTGTGCTTGCCGTAGCGTTTCAGGTAGTCGAGGCAGGCTTTGCTGCGGTTTTTTTCGCCCCAGCGCTGCGGCTCGATGACTTGCAGGATCAGCGCCATGCCTTCGCGAATGTGCAGGCGGGAGAGCAGGTCGAGACCGGCGAGGCGCACGCCATCGGCGAACATCTCATTGCTCGGCGCGGGCTTTTCGATGGCTTTCACGATGGCGGGCAGCAGGCGGACGAGGTCTTCATCGCTGAGTTTTTGATACGACTTCGCGAGTGAGCCGCGCACGATGGGATCCTCGTTTTGTAGCAGCGATTCGATGGCCGGATGAAGCAGGGCGCGGTCCACACCGTCGAGCGAATCGGTGAGGATGCTGCGAGGCGTTCGCTTGCCGGGAAAAGGCGCGAAGAGCGCGATGCTGGCCGCACGCTGCGCCATGCGGCGCGGGTCGGCGGCATTTTCGCGCAGTGTCATGGCGAGCAAATCACTCACGCAGGCTTTGCGCAGCTCCGGGCTGAGCTGCGGCATGGCCTCGGCGGCGAGGCTTTGCACCCAGGGATCGGTTTCGGTCAAACACGCCCGCAACTGGGGCGCGGCGGCATCCGCACGCGGGCCGAGAGCACCGAGCGCCTCGATGGCGCCGTAGCGTGCATCGGGGTCCTTGCCGGCGAGCATCTTCAGCAGCGCGGGAAGGTGATCGCCATCACGTTGGCCGAGCGCGGCGGCGGAGCGACCACGCACAAAGGGTGACCAGCTCGCGAGTCCGGCGAGGAGCTGCGGCGTGGGGCGCTGCTCGTAGCGGTTCGTATCGCCTTTGTAGGCGAAGTCGCGGCCTGCGGCGATGACTTCGGCGGTCTGCGCGGCATTGAGCGGCGGCACCGTGAAGCCTTTCTTGCCGGTGATGCGCAGGCTTTTCAGCGGCAGGGCGCAATCGAGCAGGTAGCTGCCGCTGCAGTCCCAGTTTTTGTAGGCACCGTGCTCCTCCTCGCCGACGGGCGAGCCTTGATAAATGAATCGCGTGTCCCAACTGCGAGCGAGATCATAATACCAGGCCTGCTCCTGCAAATAAGCGCCGCTGGTGAGCGGTCCGCAGCGTGCGACGCCCTGCATGGCCCAGAGCATGTTGAAGAAATTGCCCGTGTGGCCGCGCTCGCGTTCGCTGTAGCCAGCGGCGGCCATTTTTGCGAAGAACTCCGCCGCCTCGCGATCACCGAGCAGGTCAAACAGCACCGCGGAGGCCGCGCACTTGCCATTGTCCTCATGCGCGAAGAACGGCTGATGATCGCCATACGGCACCGCGCCTTTGTGGACATACCAGCGGAGGAAATTGGCGGCCTTCGCGATGCCTTTGTCGAGATCGGCGTGCTTCACACCGGCCTCGCGGGCGAGCACCATGCCGATGGTGAGCGGGATGCCGGGCGCATTCATCGCGCCGTAGCCGCCGAGGTTGTAGCCGTTCGGTGAAAAGCGATGTCCCCAGGTGCCGACGGCGCTTTGACCGCGTGCCGTTTCGAGTGCGAGCCGCGTCAGACCAGGCATGACGGAGGTGTCGCCGGTGGTCATGACGTATTCGGCCACGAAGGTCATCATGAAGCCGTAATACCACGAGAGATAGCCATCGGTGGTGAAGTCCGCGGCCCACTTTGCCTCGCGTTGAATGAGCGGCAGGTAGTCCTTGTTGCCGCTGGCGAGCAAGGCGAGGCCGTTGAGGGCTCGCGAGATGCCATCGAGCCTGCGCACGTAGCTTTTCTCATCGGTCATGCGCTTCGCGAGCGACGCGCAGCCGAGTTCGAGGATGCGTTTCGACTTCACGCAATCATACGGCGAGGTGGCGCTGCGGCTGCCGAGCACGGCGAGCTTGATCTCCACGACTTCCGTTTGGCCAGCACGCCAGCGCAGCAGCTTCAAAGCGCCATCTTTCGCCTCCGCCGCCGCGATGGCCTTCGCGAAGGTGATGCGGGCATCATCGGCAAAAGATGCCTCATTCACGCCGAGAATGACATCGCCGACCGCGAGCTGCTTTTCCGCAGGCGAACCGATCGCGACCTCGGTGACGAGAATCTGCCGCGCATCGCGAGAATGGCCGTTGGCGCTAAAAATCCATCCGCGAGCTCCGGTGGGCCCGAGCGTCCAATCGTGCTCTTTGCCGGGTTGGTCGCCTTTGGTGAAGTCCGGAGGCTTTGGCGTGGCTGGAGCCGCGATGGTGCTGGAGACGAGTAGGCAGGCGGTCGCGGAGATGAGCAGGGGAAGGTAGCGTTTCACAAGATGGAGATGCTAAAGCGCTCCATCGGCACCGTCTTGTGCAGAATGGCCGCAGAGCCGGGCAAAAGCCGCACAATGACCCGAGGCATGCCACGACGGTCCTTTTGGGATTTCTTTTTGCGCATGAAGGACAACCGGGAATGATGGCGGGCATGATTCGCACCCTCGTCTGTCTTTTCACCATCCCATTCATCGCCGCGCAGGCCCTCGCCGAGCCAGTGCCGC
>JBKCXA010000265.1:0-3133 GCA_046316935.1 Prosthecobacter sp. | reverse complement strand
CTCGTGCCCGGCGGGAACATCGCCTCGGCATACTCCAGCGCCGCCGCGTAATGGCTGTCGCCGCCATTTTTCGCCTGCCAGGCCTTCGTTTCGGCCTCCGTGGCCTTTTCCGGCAGCAGATCCGGCTTCACCCCGAGCTGCACGATGAAGGAATCAATCCCGCCCGCCTCGCTTTGAAGCCGCCGCGCCTGCTCCATCGCCTTCTTCGCCCCTTCCTCGCCCATGCTTTGCGACGCATCCACCACGATACCCAACGCCTTCCGCCCCGTCTGCGAAACCCGCGCCGGACCCGCGAGCGCCGCGAGGATGAGCATCACAATCACCGCCCGTGCGACGAGCAGCAGCCTCTTCCGCAACCCCGTCATCGGATGCGACGACGCGGATTCGATCCAGAGCAGCGCCGTGAGCGCCGGGATGATCAGAAGCAAAAGTTTTGGCGATTCCCAGTCCACGAGGTCAGTTCAAGGTTCCAAGTTCAAGGTTTCAGGTTGCTGATGCTTTCGGCGGCATGGCGGGGATTTCAAACGGGGTCTTGTTCGCCAGCCGCGAATCTGTCACACTGCCTTATGCGTCTCCTCGACCCTACACCACACGCCCGAGCCTGCCTGATGCTCATATTCATGGCGGTTGGGGCCGTGATGGGATTGCCTTTTCAAGGCTACCACCATGGTCCGCGTGCAGTGTATCGGACACGTATCACCGTAGTCCTGAGTCCAGATTTGCTCGTATTCCCAGAGCGAGACAATGAATGGGGAGAGAGACAAAGCAGTTCGGTCGAAATCGTCATGGAAACCCTTTCCAGTCCAGAGATAAGGCGAAGAGCCTCTGAACGGCTGCAAAAGTCCAACCCGGGAGCTGTCGTGCCTGTGCATATCAGTGCTAATCAGGGCACAATACCCGGAAGCATAATTCTCACGTTCAAATCTACGCGTTTAGGCATCGATTCGGAATTTGCTCGAACAATCATCGAAGAATACATCGCCTTTCGGCGCTCCGTCGCAAGCCATACGGGCGTGACTGCTGAAAAGCTCGGTGAAGGCACTCATATTGTCGAAGAGGTGGGAGACAGTGTCAGCGAGTGGCCTCGGATCGACCCTGCAGGTACAGTGCTGGGCGCGATTCTAGGTTTCGTCTGTTTTGTCTTATTCCAATGGTGGCGTGGGGATTACTAACGGACGCCTTGCCTCAGCGTCACCAAAACCGCGTCGATGCCTTTGGCGATGGGTGTTCCCCTTTCACTCCCCGGAAAAACCCTCCCGCGGCCCGGCGTACTCTCCGTCGCATGTCATTCCCGCATCCAGCGCATCCCTTTTCCCGCCGCGAGGTCCTCCAGGCGGGGGCGGTGAGTTTGCTGGGGCTCGGCATGAACCATCTCAGCGCCTTGCAAAGCATGGCGGCACCGGCCACCACGCCGAGGGCGAAATCGGTGATCTACATCTTTCTCAGCGGCGGGCTGGCGCAGCAGGAGAGCTTCGACATGAAGCCGGACGCGCCGATGGAATTCCGCGGCGAGTTCAAGCCCATCCGCACCCGCACGCCCGGCCTGCACATCTGCGAGCACTTGCCCAAACTGGCCCGCATCTCGGAAAAGTGGTCGCTCGTCCGCTCGCTCACCCATCCGCACAGCGAGCACTCGCAAGGCCATCACGTCATGCTCACCGGCCGCAGTGACATGCCGTTGGGCTTTGATCCCTCGAAGCCGAAAAAATCCGATCATCCCGGCATCGCCGCCCTCGCCACCGCCCTGCTGCCACGCCGAAAGGACAATCTCCCGCCCGCCATCGTGCTGCCGGACAAGCTCGTGCATCGCACCGGCCGCACGCTGGCGGGTCAATTCGGCGGCATGCTCGGTGCCCAGCATGATCCGTGGTTCTTGGAGATGTCGCCGTATCATCCCGAGCATTATGGAGCCTTTCCCAGCTACCTGTTTCATCACGAGCGCGGCTTTGAAAAGGACGCTGCGCTCAAATTCCAGGCCCCGCATCTCTCGCTGCCGCAGGGGCTCACGCTGGATCGCGTGCTCGACCGCGTCTCACTGCGGGATTCACTCGAAAACCAGGCCGACAACCTCGCGAAGCTCGCGGGCGATGAATCTTTCGACAGCTACCGCAGCGCCGCCGTCTCCCTTCTCGGCAATCGCAGCGTGCATGACGCCTTCAGCTTGGAGAAAGTCGATCCCAAATGGCTCGATCGGTATGGCCGGCACAGCTTTGGATGGTCGCTGCTCATGGCGCGGCGGCTCATCGACAGCGGCGTGCGCATGATTCAGGTGAATCTCGGCAACAACGAAAGCTGGGACACGCATCAGGCCGCGTGGGGGAATCTCAAAAACTACCTCCTCCCGCCGATGGACCAGGCCGTGAGCGCCCTCATCGAGGATCTCGATGCCAGCGGCCAGCTCGATGACACGCTCATCGTCATGGGCAGCGAGTTTGGCCGCACGCCGAAGATCAGCAGCATCTCCAAAACCGCCCTGCCGGGCCGCGATCACTGGGCGCATGTGCAGAGCGTGATGCTCGCCGGAGGCGGCGTGAAGGGAGGACGCGTCATTGGTGCCAGCGACAAGATCGCCGGCTATCCCGTGAGCGATCCTCAAACGCCCGAAAACCTCGCCGCCACCATTTACGAAGCCCTGGGCCTTCCGCGTGAAACCATCTGGAAGGATTTCACCGGTCGCCCGCACACGCTTTACATGGGCTCACCCATTCCGGGACTGGTGTAGCCGAGTCGCACAGGGCATAGAAAGTGGCACAGGTTTGCAACCTGTGCCGACGGAGGAAGACGGACGCGAGTACTCAAAAACCGCTCGAAACACCTCGCCGTGATGCTAGCAGCGCCTTCTCGCTCCTCGCAATGGCATGAACAGGTTGCAAACCTGTTCCACTTTCCATGCCTTCAGCGGCATGATGACGGCTTCGCCCTACGCTCGACGCGTTCGCTTGGCCTCCTGCTTCAGGAACAGCGGCTCCAGCGTTTCGCGAATCCAGGTGAAGGCGGCTTCGAGGCCGTCTTTTTGGTAAATGACGCCGATCTCCGCTTCAACGGCCGTGGGATTGCCGTGGCAGGAGAGGAACTGGTTGCAGGTGAAGCGCGTCTTCATCTCCGCATCCACTTTGCCATGCGTGCGCAGGAT
>JBKCXA010000264.1:0-5232 GCA_046316935.1 Prosthecobacter sp. | reverse complement strand
GTCCTCGTCACACCTCCGCCGTGAAGCGCCTCTTGAAAATTGAAACTAGGAACCTGAAACTCTTCCCTCCGCCGCCTATGAAGCGACTCTTCCTCTTCGCCGCTGCCACGTTGCTCCTCGCCCTCCCCGCGAGAGCCGCTTACGTCTATTCCGGCCTCGTCAACATCGCCATCCCCACCGGCTTCACGGATCTGCACATCGACATCGATACCGGTGCCACGGCCATGACGTATTTCGCCGGGGCGGACATCAATCCCTTCTTCGGTGGCGCAGGCCTCATCAATTACGCCGACTTCCAGCCCGCCCGCACCAGCACCGCTACGGACTCCGCCATCATCCGACTGCCTTCCGGTGCCCTCATCAGCGATGCGTTGAACTTTGCCACCGGCATCAACGAGTCCGGCAGCGCCAACAATCACATGGGAGCAGCCCCCAACCAGTTCTTCCCCGGCACGGAGAGCTTCCTCGGCTTCAAGTTCACCAAGAACGACAGCAGCGGTCCCTACTTCGGCTGGATCAGGCTCGTCTTCACGAATGACACCCTGGGAGGCATCATCAAAGACTGGGTCTATGATGATACCGGCGCTCCAATCATCGCCGGCGTCCCCGAGCCCGGCCGTGCTGCTCTCATGCTCCTCGGCCTCATGGCCCTTGCGCAGCGCCGCCGCCGCCGTTAAACCCGACGCATGCTTCGGCGTGCCAGAGCCACATCGCCCGGACGGGTGTAGGAGAGCTGGCGTGGGCTAGGAATGTTTGGGTTAGTCAAATCGCGCTTGCCACCACAAAGTGCGATTTGGTATTTAACCGGGGCAATTTTCTAAATTCCCATGAAAACCGCTCCCAACCGAGCCCTGTGGCCTTTGCTGGCCGTGCTTTGCCTTTTGACCGCCTTGATGCTGTGGTCGCCGCGACGAGCGGTGACTGTTTCTGAAGCTGGCTCGGCCCCGAAGACGACCAAACGCGTCAAATTTACCTCGGAGAAGCCCAAGCCGCTTCCAGAGATCGACGTGCGACGGACCCCTGGCCCGCTGAACACACCATCAACAGACCGTGCCGAGGCCTTTGCCGAGCTAAAACGGCAAAAACCGATGATTCAGGCCCAGTTTGATGAAATCAGCGGTGCCCCGATTTATTTGCAGGAGACGGGGAAATTCCTCACGGGCAAAAATCCGGGCAAAAATGTTCGAGAGGTGGTTTCGACCTACGTGGATGCCAACAAGGCTCTCTTTGGTCATGGTGCGGACGCTTTGAAGGCCGCCCGAGTGACGCGCGAGGATGTGACGGCTCATAATGGCATGACGACCCTGGTGTGGCAGCAGCAACATAAGGGCATTCCAGTGTACAATACGATCTTCAAGGCCAACGTGACGCAGGACGGAGAGATCATCACGGTGAGTGATCATTTCCTGAGTGATCCGGAGGCTGCGGCGGGGGCACAGGATGTGATTCCCGGCCTTCCCGCGCCGGAGGCCGTGTCGAAGGTGGCGGCGGGTCTGGGAGATGTAGTTCCGCCGACGGCGGTGCAGGCGCAAGGGGCTGCGAGCGGGGTTGAGCAGAAGCAGCGTTTCAACGCAGCCAAGCTGAGTGATACGACGGCGCATCTGACCTGGCTGCCGCTTTCCGCAGGCGAGATGCGGCTGGCCTGGGATGTGACGACGTTTAGCCTGGAGCGTAATGAAATGTACCAGACGCTGGTGGATGCGGAGAGCGGTGAGCTGCTCTACCGCCGCAGCCTGACGGCGGACATCAGTGATGCGACTTACCGGAGGTATACGAAGGAGAGCCCGACGCCGTTTTCACCGGGACATGAGACGCCTTCGAGTTTGCAGCCGGCACAGGTGAACCGGGTGCTGCTTACGACGCCGGCGATGAATACCACGGCCTCGCCGAACGGGTGGATCAATGACGGACAGATGGAGACGACCGGAAACAATGTGGCGGCGCACACAGATCTGGATGCCAACAATGTGGCGGACCTTCCGCGGCCGAACGGCGGCGCGGGGCGTGTGTTTGATTTCCCGATGGATCTGACGCTGGAGCCGTCGACTTATAAGGATGCCTCGGTGACGCAGCTCTTTTATTGGACGAATTTCATGCACGACCGCATGTATGAGATGGGCTTCACGGAGAGCGCGGGGAATTTCCAAGTTGATAATTTCGGGCGCGGCGGCCTTGGCAACGACCCGATCCAGGCGGATGCGATGGATGGCAGCGGGACGAATAATGCGAATTTCTCCACGCCGGCGGATGGCAGTTCCGGTCGCATGCAGATGTACCTGTGGACGAGTCCGACACCGGATCGTGATGGCTCCTTTGAGGCGGAGGTGGTGCTGCACGAGATTGGCCACGGGGTGAGCAACCGCCTGGTGGGCGGCGGTGTGGGCATCAGTGCTCTTTCGAGCCGCGGCATGGGCGAGGGGTGGAGCGACTTTTACGGTCTGGCGCTGACAGCGGAAGCGAGTGACAATCCGCACGGAAATTGGGCGCGTGCAGGCTACTCGCGCTATCTGAGCAGCGGCTGGCTTTCGGAGAACTACTACTACGGAGCGCGGCGCTACAGCTACAGCACGGACATGCTGAAGAATCCGCACACCTTGAAGGATATCGATCCGACGCAGGTGGACTGGCACACGAGCGTGCCACGTAATCCGACCTATGCGGCCACTCAAGATGCGACCCAGGTTCACTACCAGGGTACGGTGTGGTGCGCGATGCTGTGGGACATGCGGGCAAATTTGATTATGAAGCACGGCTTCGCCGTCGGGAATGATCGTTGCATCCGCTTGGTGACGGACGGCATGAAGCTGAGCCCGGTGAATCCGAACTTCATCCAGGCCCGTGACGGCATCATTCAGGCGACGCTGGTGGCCTTTCCTGGAGATTTGGGCGAGGTGTGGACGGCCTTCGCCAAGCGCGGGGCCGGCCAGGGTGCCACCGCTCCAGCGAGCAGCACGACGACTGGTATTGTCGAGAGCTACACCGCGCCAGATGACCTCCAGATCAATGACCGCAGCGGCTGGAACATCAGCGGAAACAAGGGCGGCCCCTTCACGCCGGCAACGAAGGTGCTCACTCTGAGCAATTCGGGGGCAAGCGAGGTGAGCTGGAGTGTGAACACAAATGCGGACTGGCTCTCTGCCAGTCCCTCCAGCGGCACGCTGGCCGTCGGAGCGAATGTGGCGGTGACGATCACGACGCAGGCGGATGCCATGGCTCCAGGATTCCACAGTTCGAACATCGTCTTCACGAACTCGGCGACGAGTTTCAACCAACCGGTGGGGGTGCGATTGTATGTGACGCCGCCGGTGGTGCAGACTTTCGCTTTGAACACAGACCCCGGCTGGACGCGGACGGGCGAGTGGGCCTTTGGGACGCCGACGGGCGGCGGTGGCGGCACAGGGAACGCGGACCCGACGAGCGGTGCGACGGGAACGAATGTGTTCGGGGTGAATCTGAGCGGGAACCACGGTTCTACGGTTTCCGGGCCGTTTTATCTGACCTCGGGGGCGGTGGACCTGTCTCTTTACACGAAGACGAGGCTGCGGTTTAAACGCTGGCTGAACACAAATACGCTGACAAACTCGAGGGTGACGGTGGAGGTGTCCACAAACGGCACCAACTGGCGTGAGGTGTATGTGAATCCAGGCACGACGGTGACGGACAGCTCGTGGCAGACGTTGGAGTATGATATTTCCAGCATCGCGGATCTGCAAAGCGCGGTGCAGGTGAGGTGGAGTTACCGGGTGCTGGTGGCAAATGCTTACTCAGGCTGGAACATTGATGACGTGGAGTTCCTGGGTGAGGCGACGAATGGATTTACGATTACCTCGGCGAACAGTGCGACCGAGGGCGACGGGCCTGTGACGGCGACGCTGACGATGAGTATCGCGCAGGCATCTCCGGTGACGGTGGCGCTCAGTTCGAGTGATGCGACTGCGGCGACGGTGCCTGCAAGCGTGAGTTTGGCAGCGGGAGAGACGAGCACGACCTTCCAGATCACGCCGGTGGATGACGCGGTAGCGGACGGCACTCAAACCACGGTGATCACGGCAACCGCGGCGGGTGTGGGGCCTGGGACGAAGAATCTTGCCGTTTTGGATGATGAAACGGCCACGCTGAGCCTTTCGCTACCCGCTAGCGTGGCGGAAGGCGGCGCCAGCGGCTCGGCGACGGTGACACGCAGCGTAGTGAGCAGCAGCCCGGTGACGGTAACGCTGGCATCGAGTGATCCGACAGCGGCGACGGTGCCGGAGACGGTCGTCATCCCGGCCAACCAGGCCTCGGCGACGTTTGCGGTGGCTCCGGTGAATGACACCAAGATTGACGGCACGCAGAGCACGACGATTTCAGCATCTGTGGCTGGCTGGACGGGGGCAAGCGGCAGCGTGGATGTCTTGGACAATGAGAGCCTAGCTTTGACGGTTACCGCTCCCACCTCAGTGACGGAAGGCGGCACAGGCAGCGGTAGTGTCAGCATCTCCGGCACGCTGACGACGGCGCTGACGGTGAATTTGAGCTCGAACCAGGCGAAGCTGACCGTGCCGGCGACAGTGACGATCGCGGCCGGGGCGACTTCGGCTAGTTTCACGGCCACCGCTCCGAATGACACGCTGGCAGCGGCGAATGTGACGGCGACGATCACGGCCAGCGCGGCGGGTTTCACCAATGGCAGCGGAAACACGACGGTGATCGACAATGATCTGAGCAGCTTTGGATTTGGCACGATCACCTCGCCGAAAACGCTGGCATCACCTTTTAACATCACGATCACGGCGCGGAACGTGAGTGGAGGCACGGTGACCGGCTTTACAGGAACGGTGAATTTGAGTGGCGTGGGTGCCTCGGGGGCTATTTCGATGACGCCGACGGTTACCACGGCCTTCACGGCGGGGGTGTGGACGGGCAGCATCACGATCAACACGGCGACGACGAACATTGTGCTGACGGCCAACGAGGGCGCGGGACGCACCGGGACGAGCAACAGTTTCACGGTGGGCGTGGGAAGCCTGCATCACTTTGCTTTCGGCAACATCACTAGCCCGAAGACGCCTGGGACGGCCTTCAGCACGACGATCACGGCGAAGGACATCGCGAACAACACGGTGACGAGTTTTGCGAGCACGGCCACGCTGAGCGCTCCATCCTCACGAACGGTGGGCACGGGAACGTTAAGCACGACGATCCTGCCGCTCCACACGCTTTATCACGACCATCGCTCACAGTGTATTTACC
>JBKCXA010000263.1:0-3061 GCA_046316935.1 Prosthecobacter sp. | reverse complement strand
CTCGTTTTCACCAGCAGCATGGCCTCAAGCGAGAGCGAGGTATGCTTCAACCAGATGCAAAACCGCACGCTGGATGATTCACTCGGTGTTTTCACCTGGGCGATGCTCGCCGTGCCGCTGCGACTCGCCGGGCAGGTGTGTGGGGTCATCACCGCCGTGCGCTTGATCCATCGTGCCGAGCTGGGCGATTTGAAAACGCTGCCACGGAGCCGCGAAGACTTTCCCGCGGGCTTCACGCCGCCGCCAAGCTTCAGCGTGGCCGATTTGAAGGCGATGGAGACCTCCGCCGCCGTGCTCGGCCGCCTGCTCGACCATCGCCTGAACTGCTGGCTCATGCGCATCGAGGAATAAATCATGGCCGCACCTTCCTGGATCGATGAACTGCACCTCAACGAGGTCCGCACGGCTCTCGCCGCGGCGGACGGAGGCGGCGTGCGCATCGCCGTGCTCGATTCCGGCATCGAAACGACGCATCCAGACCTCAGCGGCCTCCAACTGGCTGATGACACGGCCTTTGAAATCGACGGTTCCTTTCTCCGCGCCATTCCCAACACCACTGGCGATGCCATGGGCCACGGAACCGCCATCGCATCCATCATTCGCTCCATCGCGCCGAAGGCCGAGATCGGCAGCTTCCGTGTGCTCGATGGCGATTTGAAATCCCGCAGCACCATCGTGTGGGAGGCGGCGCGCCATGCCATCGAGCGCGGCTATCACATCCTGAACTGCAGCTTTGGCAGCCCCGGCGATGCACGTTTCGTCATGCCTTACAAGGAGTGGACCGATCTCGCTTACCTGAGAAACGTGCACATCGTCGCTGGCTGCAACAATCATGACGTCTCCGTGCGTGAATGGCCAGGCTGGTTTCCCACCGTCGTCACCGTGAACCTCGCCAGCCTGCCGCCGGAGGTGTGGCAGCGCCGTGGCGGCAGCCTCGTCGAATTCAGCGCCCATGGCCACGATGTGCGTGTGCCGTGGAAAGGCGGCGGCCATCGCGTCGTCAGCGGCAGCAGCTATGCCGCGCCGCGCCTCACCGGATGGCTCGCCCGGCTCATCTCCGCCTATCCCGACCTGCGTGTCGAAGAGGCGAAGGCGCTGCTGCGCAGGCTGGCGCAGGAAGTCTGATCACGCCCGCTTCCGGATCGCACCCGCGAGGTAGCGCACCCATTCAGGATGCTCTTTGAGCAGGCCGGCCACATTGCCGCGCTCGGCCGCATCGGCTTCACCGGCGGCAAAGCGATCGAGCCGGGCGGCAATATCGGCAGGCGGGGGTTCCGCAGCGCGACCTTCCACATCGGGATCGAAGCGGTTCAGGAAGCGGGTGAGGATGAGGAGGTCTTGGTCGTCGTTCATAAAGGTTCGGGATGGCAGCAGGTGGATGCGCGAGCGGACGGAACTTGTGCAGAAAGTCGAAAATCACTCGCCCGCAGGCCCCAGAATGGCCTCAGCGCCCTCGCCGCAGGCCTCGAGCAACTCCTGCCAGGTGATCTGGAGGTTCGGCTCGCGTTCCGCCACATAGCCCAGCGTGTCATCGCGGATCTGCGTCATGACCTGCTTCTTCTTTGCCGAGATCGTTCCTTCGTGCACGCCGCCCCAGACATCACAAAGATCGCGCTGCTTGATGTCCTGTAGCAGCGAAAGCCGCATAATGAGCAGCGCCTCCGCGTCCGCTCGATCCAGCGCGAACTTCAACGCTTCACGCAGCAGCTCCGCCAGCGGCGACTCCTGCGGCGCGTCGTTTTTGCCTTCGGCGATGCGGTCCATCGCATCGCCTTCCTCGTCCTCACCTGCCAGCGTGCTCGCATGCACCTCGCGGCGATGCTTGCGCAGATACTCCAGCCACGCGTTCGATGCCGTGGTGCGCACAAAGCCCATCAGCGGACCCTGGCCGGTGTAGGAGGCCAGCTTTTGCCGCGTCCACAGCCGCTCGATCACCAGCCCCTGCACCTCGTCCGCATCCGCATCCGATGCTCCCATGCCGCGAAGCCGCTGCGCGATGGCGGGCACATATTCCGCATCAAACCGCCGCCATGCCGGCTCGTCTCCCGCGAGGAGATCCTGGGCAAACTCAAAGTCAGCGGCATGAAAAGTCGTGTCGGAGGACATGTCTCCAAAGTCTGGAGACATCCCTCTGAGGCAAACAAAATGTCCGCCTTACTTCTTCACCGGATTGTCCATCGTCATGTAGGTGCGGCCCTTGCGGGAGCCGTCGAAGGGATTGAAGCTCTCGATCTTCATCTCCTTCAGCGTGGTGGCACCATCCACCTCCTGCACCTTGGTGACCTGGAAGCGTTTGATGAGCTTGCTGTTCCAGTCGTAGGCTTCCATTTTCGCGGCTCCGCCGCTGCCTTGATGCACCCAGATGTCCACCGTCCAGTAGGGGCCCTGGCGTTTGAGGTTCGGATTCGTGACACGGACCTTCCAGCACTTCTGACCGGTGACACGCTCCTCGCCGAGATGCTGTGGACGCGGCCAGTAAAGAAAGCCGAGCGAGAGGTCGAGGTAGTTCAGCTCCATGCCGCGCACCTTGTTGTCCATCTGCGAGGCGGGCACCTCGCTGGAGCCGCCGGGCCGCACCTGATACAGCGTGGCGGGCGTGGTGTTGAGGTCGAGGTGGACGATCTCCGGTGGCGGATTTTTGAAACGGAAGCGCATGACTTGCTTCTCCATGTTCAGCTCCATCGGCTCCACCTTGCCACTGGCGTCGTCACGGAGCACGCCGTCCATCTTGTGATTTTGCAGGGCGTAGCTGAGGCGCACGATGCGCAGGATCTGCTCGGCGGTCTTGGGCTGCGGATCCTCGGCGCGGACGGTGGCGGTGGCGAGAAGAAGGCAGCAGAAGGCAAGGCGTTTCATGGCGGGCTGGGGTGAGGAGGACGCTTTGACACGGGCGCGGTGTCCTCTATTCAATGGGCGCAACCTTCATGCGGCGCCAGCGCTTTCTCTTTTTCGCCCTCGGCCTGCTCACGCTCTGGCGCTGGGCGCTGCTGCCGACGCTGGAGCTCTCGCCCGACGAGGCGGCGCTGGCACTCGCGGCACGGCATGGCAGGCCCTCGGAGGC
>JBKCXA010000262.1:0-5102 GCA_046316935.1 Prosthecobacter sp. | reverse complement strand
ACCTGGGCCTCGTGGAGAGCACCGTGAGGGGCGCGTTTTGATGGACCTGACCGCTCCGATGAGGAGCTACTCCTGCGATTTCACCGCCACGCCTGCCGCCGGAGGTGTGAGCACCTTTTGCAGCGGGCGGGGATAGACGCCAAGCACGAGGATGATCACGGCGAGGCCGCAGGCGATGGCTTTGGTGAGGGGAGCCAGCGTGAGGGCGGGCTTCTCGGTGCCTTCGTTGGTGTACATCGAGAGGATGATGCGGAAGTAGTAGTAGAAGCCGGCGGCGGCGGCGATGACGGCGCAGGTCAGGGCTCCCCAGTAACCCTGATCGACAAGGCTGAGGAAGACGAACATCTTGCCGATGAACCCGGCGGTGAGCGGCAGGCCGGCGAGGCTGGCGAAGGCGATGGTGATGACGAGCGCGAGGACGGGCGAGCGTTTCGCGAGGCCCTGGAAGTCGCCGAGGTCCTCGCCCTGGCCGTTGAGGCGCATGACGCCGAGCGCGAGGAAGCCGAGCACGGTCATCGGGAGGTAGGTGGCGAGGTAGAAGGCGACGATGCCGCTGCCGCCGAGGCCGAATCGACCGTCGCCGCCGCAGGCGAGCGCGAGGAGCAGGTAACCGGCGTGGCTGATGCTGGAGTAGGCGAGCAGGCGCTTCACGCTGGTCTGGTAGATGGCGGGCAGGCTGCCGAGCAGGACGGTGAGAGAACCGCCGACGAGCAGGACGCCCTGCACCTCATCGGCGATGACGGAACCTTTGGCCATGAAGGCATCGAGAGCGCGGGTGAGGACGACGAAACCGGCGGCCTTGGATCCGACGGAGAGGAAGGTGGTCACCGGGGTGGGTGCGCCTTGATACACATCCGGCACCCACATGTGGAAGGGCGCGGCGGCGACCTTGAAGCCGAGGCCGACGAGGATGAGCGCGGCTCCAAAGAGCGCGGTGGCTTTGCTGGTGGCCGGATTGGCGAGCGCCTTGCCGATGGCGTCGAAATTCATGCTGCCAGTGGCACCGTAAACCCAGGCGATGCCGTAAACGAGCACGCCGGTGCTCAAGGCACCGAGGATGAGGTATTTCACGCCGGCTTCGAGGCTGAGGGCGCTCTTTCGCGCGAAGGCGACGAGGACGTAGAAGCTGATCGTGACGAGCTCGAGGCAGATGAAGACGGTGACGAGGTCGCGGGCGGAGGCCATCCACATCATGCCGGCGCAGACGATGAGCGGCAGGCTGAACATCTCGGCGAGTTTGCCATCGAGCGTGAAGCGCGTGAGGTAGGGAGCGCACTCCAGCGTGAGCCAGAGCACGAGCAGCGTGATGACGAGGGCGAAGCCTTTGTAAAACAGTGCCAGGGTGTCGATCTGGTGCCAAGGCTGCATGAACGCGGGAAGCTGCGTGCCGCAGGCGGGAAGCAGCACGAGCGCGAGCGCGGTGCCGGCCATGGCGGTGTAGCCGAGCGTGCGGCGGGAGATCTCCGGCCGGAAGGCCTCCAGCAACAGGAGGACGAGGCCGAGGAGGGCGAGGCTGGCTTCGAGGGTGAAGACGGACATGGAAGGACGAGATTAACCGGCAGCGAGCGTGCCCTTCAGCAGATTCAGCAGCAGCCAGGGGCAGCAGCCGGTGAGCAGGAGGGTGACGGCCATGAGGATGAGGGGAAGGCGCTGCGGCAGCGCGGGGTCGCTCATGAAGAGACCGGTGGTGGCGCTGCCGTGGAAGATGCTGCGGTAGGCGCGGAGCATGTAAACGGCGCTCATCACCACGCCCCACAGAGCCAGGATGACGGTCCAGTGGAGGTTCGTGAGCGTGCCGCTGAAGGTGGTGAAGCTGCCGGCGAAGACCATGACCTCGCCCGCGAAGTTGCTGAGCCCCGGCAGGCCGATGCTGGCAAAGGCGCCAAAGGCAAACAGCACGGTGAAGGCCGGTGCGTGGGAGGCGAGACCGCCGAGCTTGCTGTATTCGAGCGTGCCGAGCTGGTTTCTCATTTTGCCGGTGAGGGCAAAGAGCAGCGCGATGGACACGCCGTGCGCGAACATGAGCAAAACGGCCCCTTTGAGCGCTACCTCGCTACCTGCGGCGAGGGCGAGGAAGATGTAGCCCATGTGCATCACGCTGGAGTTGGCGAGCGTGTCGTCGAGGCGGCTGGCACGGATGGTGACGAGGCCCATGACGAGGATGTTGCCCAGCAGCATGAGCAGGAGGGTGTTTTGCACCCAGGGGACGTTCGCACCCTGCGGCAGCAGCGGCAAAGCGATGCGCAGCAGGCCGTAGAGACCGAATTTCTTCAACACGCCGGCGTGCAGCATGGCGACCGGTGTGGGTGCCGTGGCGTAAGCCGGAGCGGCCCAGCTATGGAAGGGGAAAAGGCTGACGAGCGTGCCAAAACCGAGCAGCAGCACAAAGAAGATCGCGCCCTGTTTTTCGACCGGCAGCGGGGTCAGTTTGGCCTGCGCACGAAGGGCTTCGAGGTCGAAGGTAAGCTCGCGGCCGCCGCTGAACTCGATCACGAGCCACACGAGGCCCGCGAGCAGCACCAGACTGCCGACGCCGAGATACACCGTGGCCTTCCAGGCGACTTTTTTCCGCTCCAGCGGCTCCGCATGGCCGTGCAGGGCGATCATGAGGAAGGTCGGGATCAGCGCCAGCTCGTGGAAGGCGTAGATGAAGAAGACATCGGTGGTCAGGAAGGCTCCCAACGCGCCGCCGCCGATCAAAAGCGAGGCGACGTAGAAAATGGCCGGGCGGTCTTGGATCTGCCACACGGCCGCAAACATCACGATGGCGGTCAAAAGGGCCAGAATCAGCGAAACACCATCCGCGCCGACCGAGAAGCTCATCGCCGGATTGGCGAGGATTTCACGCGCATGGGTGAAGGCGAGCCCGGTGCTGCCTTTGGCGGCGTATTGCCAGCTCAGCGCCAGCACGATGACCAGATTCACCAGCGTGGCACCGACGGAGGCGGCACGCGCAGGCGCTCCGAACAGCACCGCGAGGGCGGCGAGGATCGGGAGCAGGATGACGATTTCGAGGACGCTCATTCGGAAGGAGGATCAATGGGTGCGGGGCAGCACGAACACGACGAGATAGACCACGGCGATGATGCCGCCGCCGAGCAGGAAGGTGTAACCTTGCAGATGCCCGCCCTGGAGCATGCGGGTGGCCGCGCCGATGCGGGCCACGAGAGCCGTCGGCAGTCGCGCGACGAGTCCATCGACAAAAATACGCTCCAGAGCCGTCACGACCCACGCAAGGCCGTCCTGGCCCACGCGGACGATCACAGCGTAGATCTCGTCAAAGTAGAACTTGTTGGCGAAGAGCTTGATGCGCACCGGATCGCTGTCTTTGCCCTTGTAGAGAAGGAAAGAACTGATCGAGCCCACCAGCAGCACGGCGACGGAGGTCCACAGCACGGTATCGTGGCCTTCGACGTGCTCCGGCTTCATCGCTTGCAGGAAGTCGGAGAACGGTCCCCAGGCCGAGAAGATGGAAAACACGGCCAGCAGGAGCAGCGGCAGCGCCATGACGAGCGGCACCTCGGCGGCGTGGTGCGCGGATTCCGTGCGGGCCTTGCCGAGGAAGGCCACGACGAGCAGTCGCGTCATGTAAAAGGAGGTCAGCGCAGCGGTGGCGGCACCGGCGAGGAAGAGCGGACGGCAACCGCTGTCGAAGGCGGCACCGAGGACGGCTTCCTTGCTCCAGAAACCACTCAGCGGCGGCACACCCATGAGGGCGGCGGTGCCGATGGCGAAGGTCCAGAAGGTGATCGGCATGTGCTTGCGCAGGCCGCCCATCTTCCAGATGTCCTGCTCGTGATGGCAGGCGTAGATGACGGCACCGGAGCCGAGGAAGAGCATCGCCTTGAAGAAAGCATGCGTGTAAAGGTGGAACATCGCCGGATGGCCCGGATGGGCTCCGTGCGCGGCCTCGCCATGCAGCGCGGCCATTGCCACCGCCCCGACGGCCATGACCATGTAGCCGAGCTGGCTGAGCGTCGAGTAGGCCAGGATGCGCTTGATGTCGCCCTGCTGGGTGGCCATCAGCGCCGCGAGCAGCGCGGTGAAGCAGCCGATGCCCGCGATGGTCTCCGCGGCGAGCGGCGTGACGATCACAAAGCTCACGCGGACGAGCATATAAACGCCCGCAGCTACCATCGTGGCGGCGTGGATGAGCGCGGAGACCGGCGTGGGGCCCTCCATCGCGTCCGGCAGCCAGACATGCAGCGGGAACTGGGCGGACTTGCCGACCGCTCCCATGAAAAGGCACAGCGCGGCGACGGTGAGTATGCCGGGATTGTTTTTCACCACCTCGGCCAGCGGGCCGCCGGTGACGAAGGCGTCCTGGAGGTTGTCGATGTTCAGATCGCCTTTGTTCAGGCCGAAGAGGATCAAAATCCCGATCATGAAGCCAAAGTCGCCGATGCGGTGCGTGAGGAAGGCCTTCTTGCAGGCCTCGGCGGCGCTCGGTTTCTCATACCAGTGGCCGATGAGCAGGTAGGAGCTCAGGCCGACCAGTTCCCAATAGATGAACATCATCACCAGATTCCCCGCCAGCACGATGCCGGTCATGGAGAACATGAAGAGCGAGAGCGACCCGAAGAAGCGCGGCTTGGCCTCGTCGTCCTTCATGTAGCCGAGCGAGAAAATGTGCACCAGCATGCCGATGAAGGTCACGATGAACATCATGCCACGGCTTTGATCGTCGATCATGGCATCGATCCCAGCCTGGAAGCCCGGCACGTCGATGAATTTCAGGATGCCCACCGTGCCCTCCGCCCCCTTCGTGGCGAGCAAAGCCAGGCTGGCGAGGAAGCAGATGACCGACGAGCCCACGGAGAGGAGCACGCTGGCGTTTTTCAGTGCCCGGTGACCCAGCAGGATGATCAGCGCCGTGAAAAACGGCAGCATCAGCAGGATCGTGGGGAGGAACTGGCCTGGGGATTGGGCGTCGGCGTGAGGCATGGGGCGGCGGTCGAGAGGTGCGGGTCAGCCCTGGAGCTTGGTGATGGCCTCGGTCTCCACGCTTTGTTTCGAGCGGAACAGCGCGACGATGATGGCGAGGCCCACGGCCACCTCGGCGGCGGCCACGGTGATGGTGAAAAAGACCAGCGACTGCGCGG
>JBKCXA010000261.1:0-5178 GCA_046316935.1 Prosthecobacter sp. | reverse complement strand
GCACAGCGGCTCAAGCGCCGATCCGCAGCGGCAGAAAGGCCCCAACGCACATTGCTTCGTCATCAGCCCCGATGGCAAACACGCCCTCGCCTGCGATCTAGGCATCGACAAGGTCATGATCTACACGCTCGACGCTGCCAGCGCCAAGCTCACCCCGCATGCTACACAGGCCTTCGCCAAGCTCACGCCCGGCAGCGGCCCGCGTCACCTGACCTTTCATCCGAACGGCAAGCTCCTCTATGTCATCAACGAACTCGCCAACACGGTCACTGTCTTCGATTGGAACGCCGCCGATGGCACGCTGAAGGAGAAACAAACCATCGCCACGCTGCCGAAGGACTTCACCGGCAAGAGCTACACCGCCGATCTGAAGATCACACCCGATGGCAAGCACCTCTACGGCACCAATCGCGGCCACGACAGCCTCGCCAGCTACCGCATCGCCCCCGACGGCACGCTCACCCTCCTCACCATCCAGCCCAGCGGCGGCAAAGGCCCGCAAAACCTCCTCATCACCCCCGACGGCCGCTGGCTCCTCTGCGCCAACATGCCCGGCAACAACGTCGTCGTTTTCCAAATCGACACTGCGAGTGGCGCGATCACCGCCAAAGGTGAACCCGTCGAGGTGCCGATGGCCTCGTGCATCCGCTGGATGGACTAACGCATGTCAGACTTGTCGGCGGCGTGATTTGCGGAAGGGTAAAGACATGAAAGACCAAATCATCGTTTTCGGCGTCAGCCTCATGTGGATCGCGTTTTGTATGCGCTTCTGGTGGGTGATCCAGCGAGAGAATGTGTGGCAGCGCCGCCTGATCGCCATCGCTGCCGGACTGGGCGGCGGTTTGATCTACATCTTCGGCTCGATGGCGATGGAAGTGATGCAGGCTGCCCAGGCACGCGAACCTGCGGACACCGAACCGCCTGCGGCGACGATTCGCGTTCAGGGGAAAGAACCGTGAGCTGCGGGCTGTTAAAGGCGGCCCACCATGAAACACGTTTTCACCTTTCTCACCGCCGCCCTCCTTGCCTCCCCTGCCCTCGCTGACGACAACTGGACTGTTCTTTTCGATGGGAAAAGCCTCACCGGCTGGGAGCAGCACAGCGGCACTGCAGAGTATCGTGTGCAGGACGGGGTCATCATCGGCAAGACCGTGCCGAACACGGGCAACTCCTTCCTCTGCACGGCAAAGAAATACGGCGATTTCATCCTCGAGATCGAATTCAAGGTCGATCCCGCGATGAACTCCGGCATCCAGTTCCGCAGCAACTACTACACCCAAGAGACCGAGGTGGAGATCGCCGGCAAAAAGAAGAAGTTCCCCGCCGACCGCGTGCATGGCTACCAGTTTGAGATCGACCCCAGCCCCCGTGCCTACACCGGCGGCGTGTATGACGAGGGCCGCCGCGGCTGGCTCTTCGATCTTAAGAACAACGAGGCCGCCCGCAAAGCCTTCAAGCAGGGCGAATGGAACCAAGCCCGCATCGAATGCCGCGGCAGCAGCATCAAGACCTTCATCAATGGTGTTCCCGCCGCCGATTTCACGGATGACGTGACCAAGGACGGCGTCATCGCCCTCCAGGTGCACGGCATCGGCAAAAAGACCGAGGCCGTGGGCAAGGAGGTCATGTGGAGGAACATCCGCATCCAGGAGCTGAAGTAAGCCAAGGGTTCCCTGCGGAATCTTCGCGGCCGCTGTAGCATTCCGGCCAGCGCTGCGTTTAGCTTGCCACACGCATGCCCCGAATCGTCTGGCAAAACCTCAACTTCTCCTGGCTTGCCGCCGGGGTGGTGATTTTGGTGCTGGGGTTGCTCGTCGTCGGTTACTGGCGCTCGCCCGTGCGCGGCTGGCGGCGGCTGGCGGCTTTCCTTTGCAAAACGAGTGCTCTCGCGCTGCTAGCGCTGTGCCTGCTCGATCCGCTTTGGACGCGATCGATGCCGAAGAAGGGCGAAAACGAAGTCGTGGTGCTCGTCGATACCAGCGCCTCTCTCGATCTGGCGGAGTCGGCAGGAGGCGAGACAAGGGCGGCGCAGGTTCAGGCAGCGTTGATCTCTGGTAATGACGACGCGGCGTGGATCCGGGCATTGGGTGAGGACTTCCGGCTGCGGCTGATGACGGCCGGTTCGCAAACCGTGAGCGTGCCGCATTTTCGTGGGCTGAAATTCGACGGCACCCGCTCGGACTTCGCCCGCACGCTAATGACGCTACGCTCCGGCGGCACGAATCTGGCCGCGGTCGTCGTGGTGAGCGATGGCAATGCCACCGATGCATCTGCATGGCAAGCCGAGGCGAAGGGCGCTCCGATCTTCACGGTGCTCGCGGGCCTAAAGGCTCCGAAGCCAGATCTGAGCATTGATGAGGCCACGGTGGCGACGAGTCCCTTCGAAGATGCGCCCGTGACCATCACCGCAAGAGTCAGCGGAAGCGGCAAAGCCACGCTGCAAGTGCTCGGCGAGGACAAGAAGGCCGTGGCGGCCGAAAAAGTGACACTGAATGGCAACGCGGCGCAAACCATGCGCCTCCGCGTGCCGGTGGCCAAGCCGGGCGTGTCGTTTTACCGCCTCGAACTCAAGGGCGAGGGCGCTCAAGAAGCTACGCTGGCAAACAACACGCGTCTGCTCGCGGCGGATCGCGGCGCGGGGCCGTATCGAGTGCTGTATGTGACGGGCAGGCCGAACTGGGAGTATAAATTTCTGCGCCGGGCCATCGCGGGTGATGATGACATTCAAATGCCAGCGCTGGTGCGCATCGCGAAGCGGGAGCCTAAGTTTGAGTGGCGTGGCCGAGCTGGTGAGAGCGTGAATCCGCTGTTTCGCGGCTTTGGAGCCAAAGAAGGCGAGGAAGCGCAGCGCTACGATCAGCCGGTGATCATTCGGTTGGGGACCAAAGATGCCAAAGAGCTCAGCGATGGCTTCCCAAAGGCAGCGGAGGACTTCTTCGCCGAGTTTCGCGCCATCATTCTCGATGACATCGAGGCGCAATTCTTCACGCAGGAGCAGATGAACCTCATCGAGCGCTTCGTGAGCGAACGCGGCGGGGCTTTGCTGATGCTCGGCGGCCAGGAATGCTTCCGTGCTGGTGGTTACGACAACACGCCCATCGGCCGCATGCTGCCGGTGTATCTTGATCAAGCCTCCAGCAGCCCGGCGATTGGTGATGCGAGGTTCAATCTCACGCGTGAAGGCTGGCTCGAATCGTGGATGCGGCTGCGGACGGATCGCGAGGAGGATGAGAAGCGCCTCTCGACGATGACGGCGTTTCATTCGGTGAATCCGGCCTCGTCGATCAAACCGGGCGCGAGCATTCTGGCGACGGTTTCCGATGCGCAGACGAGTCACCCGGCCATCGCGGTGCAGCGTTTTGGCGAAGGTCGCGTGGGCAGCATGCTCATCGGCGATCTCTGGCGCAGGGGGCTGCATGATGAGGAATCGCACAAGGATATGGACCGCCTGTGGCGTCAGCTCATGCGCTGGCTCGTCGTCGATGTGGCGGATGCGGTGAGCTTTGCCGCCGAGATCGACACGGCGGACCGCGAACGCATGAAACTGGCCGTGCGGGTGAAGGATCGCGCCTTCAAGGCGAACAGCGATGCCATCGTGAAGATCGAGGTCACGCAGCCGGACGGTGCGAAGTCGCAGCTCTTCGCCGAGCCGAGCCTGAAGGAGCCGGGTTTGTTTGAGACAGAGTTTTTTGCCAGCAAGCCGGGCAACTACCGCGCCAGCACCAGCGTCGAAGATGCCGAAAAACGCACGCCGCTGGGCACCAAGGCCGTCGGCTGGACGCACGATCCGCTGGCAGTCGAGTTTGCGAAGCTGGAGCCGAATCGCGACTTGATGAAGCACCTCGCCGAGGACACCGGCGGGAAGATGATCGCCCTCGAAAACATCGCCACGCTGCCGGAGATGCTCAAAAACATCCGCGTGCCCGTGGAGGTCACGCTCGCAACTCCGCTGTGGCACACGCCGTGGGTCTTCGCGGCCATTTTGCTGCTCCTACTCGGCGAGTGGGCACTGCGACGGAAAGGAGGGATGGCGTAATGAATGCCTTTGGAGGGCGGGATTGCATTCCCGCCGATGTTTCCGGTCTTCCGAAGCCGATGCCGCCCGCGGCTCCGCGCCGCCTCCGCCCGCTTTCAAATGGGCCGGAATGCAATCCGGCCCTCCTGTTGGTGTTGCTGCTCGTGCTCGTGAGTTCCGTCACAGCACGAAACCTCGATGTCGTCATCATCCGTGGCGCAGATGGCGAAGAGGAGTTCGGGAAGAGGTTCACGACGCAGGTGGAAGCCTGGAAAGCAGCCTGCGCGAAGGGCGAGGTACCCGTCGAGGTGATCTCAGGCGCTGAAACGACGGCAAAACTCGAAAAACGTCTCGCGAGCTCGAAAGCGGATCGCTCGCTGTGGCTCGTGCTCATTGGTCACGGCACGTTTGATGGTCGCGAGGCCATGTTTAATGCCGAGGGGCCGGACTTTGATGCCAAGCAACTTGCCGGATGGCTGGCACCGCTGAAGCAGGAAATCGCCGTCATTCACACCGCGTCGTCGAGTGGCGGGTTTGTGCGTCCGCTGAGTGGAAAAGGCCGCGTCATCATCACTTCGACGAAAAGTCCCGATGAGGTGTTTTATGCTCGATTTGGCGAATTTTTTGCCGACGCCATCGGAGGCCTGCCGGAAGCGGACCTCGATCAAGACAAGCAGGTTTCCCTTCTCGAAGCCTTCCGCCATGCTAGCAAGGCCGCCGCCACTGTTTACGAGAACGAAGAACGCCTCGCCACCGAGCACGCCCTCCTCGAAGACAACGGCGATGGCGTTCCCACACGCCGCGAAGCACTCGAAGCACCACCTGCGGATTCCAAACTCGATGGCGAGCGTGCCGCCCAACTCGTCCTCGTGCTCAGCGACGAAGAAAAGCAACTCACCGACGAGCAGCGCACGAAGCGCGATGCCCTCGAAAGCCAGCTCAAGAAGCTCCGCCAGCAGCGGAAACAGCTCGATGACGAGGCCTACTACTCACAGCTCGAAAAACTGCTGCGCGAACTGGCGGCGGTATATGCGCGGTGAAAATTTTTCAGTTCGAGCAAAATTTCTGCGATTCGTCACACAGGTTGGCCCGCAGGCTGCTCATTCAAGAACTCGGTTGAGGCGAGAGCTTCAAAGCTTTCCGGGTTCGCCCGGAAGACAAAA
>JBKCXA010000260.1:0-2145 GCA_046316935.1 Prosthecobacter sp. | reverse complement strand
TGCTTGAGGCGCACGGGCGGGTTGACGTTGAGCAAGAAGAACTCGCAGCGCGCGCTGTCGTCCGTGGCGGGCCGCAGTCGCACCTCATTATGGCTGTCGCGAACAGAGGCGCGGTAGATGTAGCGGGTGCGGTGGAAGATGCGGAGGCGCATGGGGCGGGAATGACGAAACCAGAGCCGAGCGAAGCGAGACAGACGAAGCGAAGCTGAGCCCGAAGGGTGAGTGAAACGAATCAATGAGGAATGACGAATGCAGAGGATTTACGTCATTTAGGCTTGGTCATTCATTCGTCATTCGGAATTCAGCATTCGTCATTGCTGAGCCTGCTGCTGTTGCTGCTGCTGCATCTGGATGTCCGAGGAGAGAATCGTGTGAAAAGCTCCTGGAATGACCGCAGGCGCGGCGGTGGAGATTTCCTGTTCGGGCGTCAGGACATCGGAATAGAGCACGAAGGTCTCGAAGATGGTCTGGCCGACGTCGTTGAGCTTTTCCTGGAGGCGGTCGATGTAGTCGTGCAGGCCCTCTTTGAGCACCTCGTTCATGGTGAGATAGGTGATGTCGGCCAGCAGGCGGCCGGAGGTGCGCACGGGAGACTTCATCTCATCGAGGCGACCGCTGCCGCAGAGGGCGACGAGGGTGCGGTTGAGCTGCTCGACACACCACGCGACGCTGCGCGGGAAGGTGGGATCGAGCAGGAGGTATTCGATGATTTTGACGGGATCGAGCTTGTTGCTGCTGTAGGCCTGGAAGGCATGCCAGGCGGAGCAGGAGCGCAGCAGCGCGGCCCAGCGCAGCGGGCGGGCGAGCGGGCTGGGCGGCATTTCGAGCGAGATGGCGCTGCAGGTGTCGATGAGGCGGCTGGTTTTGTCCGCACGCTCGATGCAGAGGCCGAGACGCAGGAAGTACCAGCTCTCATCGCGCGGCGTGGTGCTGGCGGCGATGCCTTGGAATTGATACGAGGCCAGGAGCACCTTTTCGTAGAACGCGGCGGTCTGCGATTTGTGCATCTCGGCGGCCTCGGGGGATTCGAGGAAGAGGCGGAGGCTGTTGATGCACTCCCAAAGCTCGTCGCTGAGCTGGTCGCGGATAGTGCGGGCATTTTCGCGAGCACTGCGCACGCAGTTGAGGATGGAATTGCCGTTCTTTTGGCTGAGAGCGAGGAAGTGCGCCGCGGTGTCGCCATCGATGACGGGATGCATGGCGTAGTAGGCCTCCTCGTCGCCGGTGGTCATGAGGATGGGCCCCCAGAACTGTGATTCGTCCGCGGCCTCAGCCCCGGCATCGAGAAGGAGGTCCTGCGTGGACAAAAGCAGGCGGGCGAGGTTTTCAGCCCGCTCCATGTAGCGGGCCATCCAGTAGATGCTGTCTGCGACGCGACTGAGCATGAGAAGAGGAAGAGTGAGAAGTTAAAAGTGAGTGGTGAGAAGTTAGAAGTGGGAGGTGCTATGAGGACATCTGACATCTCACTTCTGACTTCTTACTGAAGAGCTATTCATCATCCCAAAGCACCCACGTGTCCTTGCTGCCGCCGCCTTGGGACGAGTTCACGACGAGCGAGCCTTTCTTCAAGGCCACGCGGGTGAGGCCGCCGGGGACGACGCGGACGCGGTCGCCGTAGAGGACGTAGGGGCGGAGGTCGATGTGGCGGCCTTCGAAGTGATCGTCCACGAACACGGGATGACGGCTAAGCTGCAGCACGGGCTGGGCGATGTAATTGCGCGGATTCGCGGCGATGCGCTTGGCGAACTCGGCTTGTTCCTCCTTCGTGGAATGCGGTCCCATGAGCATGCCGTAGCCGCCGGACTCGTTCACGGCCTTCACGACGAGATTCGGGAGGTTGTTGAGGATGTGATCGCACTCCTTGGGGTCAATGCCGAGATAGGTGGTGACGTTTGGCAGGATAGGGTCCTGATCGAGGTAGTATTTGATCATCTTCGGCACGAAGTAATACATGACCTTGTCGTCGGCGATTCCGGTGCCAATGGAATTGGCCAGCGAAACATTGCCAGATCGATAGGCGTGAACCAACCCCGGGACTCCCAGCATGGAATCTCGTCGGAACACAGTGGGATCGATGAAGTCGTCGTCCACGCGCCGGTAGATGACATGCACCGGTTGCAACCCCTTGGTCGTCCGCATGTACAC
>JBKCXA010000259.1:0-2433 GCA_046316935.1 Prosthecobacter sp. | reverse complement strand
ATGCTGACGTCGTCATTGGCAAAGACGGAAATGTTGCCGCCGGACTCGGAGATGATGCCGGGAGGCGCGAGTGTCTCACCGAGCACGGTGGAGGCGAGCTGCTGGCCGCCACCGGGGGCTAGGATAGTGATGTCGCCACCGCTCTTCGTGCGGACATCGCGTGCCTGGGTGTAGATGCTGCCGGAGGCCGGCGAAGGCACGAGCGCCTGGATGGCGCGATCCCCCGCCGCGTAGGTGCCGACAGCGGGGCTGTTGGGATCATTGCGATCCCGTCCGGCATCACGCAGCACGAGATAAAAGAGCGCGAGGGCGAGCTGCTTCTGCTGTTCCGAGGTGAGCGAGGGATCGTTGAGGTTCACCGAAGGCACGCCGAGCAGCTCCGCGAGTTCATTGAGATGACGCGTGCTGCTTCCGAACTGGTTCAAGAAGGCGGTGAAGTCCAAACCGCTGGCACCGAGACCCGTGGCGACACGGCCCAGGCCTGCGGAGAGCACGATGTCCGCGCCTTCAAAGGGCAGATACGGATTGCGGCCGTTGCCGATGCTGTTGATGCCGGTGCCGGTGCCATCCGAATTGTTCGCGCCGGTGCCGAGATCGAGATCACGACCGGCGAGCACTTGCAGCGTGCCGGGGCCGTTGATCTGGATATCGCCTGCCTTCGGACGCTCGGTGGAGGAGGGAAGATTGCCTGTGGCGACGGCGGCGGTGCGCAGCGGTGAGTTGGCGTTGTAAGCGATGATGTCACGGCCCGCGGAGACGACGGTGAGATCGCTGCTGCGGACATTTTGAATGTAGAACGCGATGTCGGAGATGTCCCGCGAGGCGAGGATGGAGGATGCTTTGCCCGAGAAAAGGGTGAGCCCTGAGATGTCGCCACCCGCGGCATAGATGCGCAGCGGAGACGTGTCCGCAGCGTGCAGCACGCCCGGCGCATGGAGCTGCTGTTTCGCCTGGTTGGTGGCAAACTTTCCGGTCGTGGAGCCGGACTCGGTGAGCACGGCGTTCAGATTATCGAGGAAGGTGGCGGTGGTGAGGCGTGCCGCGAGGTTGTTCACAGCCGTGGGAGCGGCGGGATCAAAGAAGGTCTCGTAGAAGGAGTAGGGCTTCAGCACGCCGGGGATCGAGGCCGGATTCGCATCGGAGAGATTCACTGTGGCGGAACGCCACACGGTGGTCTGGCGGCCGGTGAGGATGGTGGAGGACACCCCGGTGGGCACGAGACCGTTCAACGCTCCGGTGGCGAACAGCTCCAGCGTGCCAGTGGGCGAGGGAGACAGGTTCATGCGGCCGGCGAGCGAGATATCGCCGCTGAACGCGATGGCCTCCAAAGTGCCCGGCATGAGCGTGGTCAGCGTCTCAAAGGGAGCCACCGCCGTCTCGGCGAGTCGCAGCCACGGCTGGTAGGCCGAAGCGGAGCTCGATGAGAGCAGCAGCAGATCGCTGAGCCAGAGGGAGAGGATGGAGGAAGGCTCCGCCGTGGTGGCGAGCGTGGCGGCCTGACGGATCGTGACATCGCCGCCAAGGGACGTGACATTCACCGCGCTGTCCGCAGCATAGGTGGAGAAGTACGTTTTATACCAGTGACGGTTCGTGAGGCCCTGCGGCAGCAGGAAAGTATTCGCCGCAGGCCCCAGCAGCACATCCCCACGCGCACTGACATCGAAGCTGCTCTTGCCAAGGAAAAGCGTGGTGGGCAGCCAGGTGTCCTGCGGCTGCACGGCATTGCCGGAGGCGAGACGGCCGAGGGAAATGGAGCGTGTGGCATTCGTCGTGATGGCACCACCGGCCGAGAGCGTGCCGGCGCCGCGTTCCACATAATAGATGCCGCCGTCGATGTTGCGCCCGGAGAGCACGGTGACGTCACCACCACCCAGCTCGAGCAATCCAGCGGCGCTGGGCGTGCCACGCGCGGCGCGGGCATTCGTGGGCGTATGAGCGCTCACGTTTTGCACATCGCGACCGGCTTCGAGCACCACGTTTCCACCGCCGAGAGCGGCCACACCATCGAAGAAGTTGCTGAAGTTCACCCACCACGTCGTCGAGGCCGCGACGTCATTGATGCGCTGGATGCCGCTCTGGCGCACGTCGATGTTTCCATACTCGCCCGCGGCATTCACATAGCCGCGTCGCATGAGCCAGTTGTTTGGCAGCTGGCGGGAAGAATCGGCCACCAGTGTGTCGGCATCCCGCGTGAGATGAACGATGTCATTGCCCGCGTTCACGCTCACATTGCCGCCAGCCATGCTGTATTGCACCGCGTAAAGCTGCTGCACAGCACCAAGCTCGGTCTGCGGCACATTGGCGGACACGTTGGGCAACACGAAGTCGTTCGCGGTGAAAACCGTGGTGGCAGCAGGCACGGTGACACCGGCAGTGTAGATGGTGGCAAACTGATTGAGGAGCTGCACATCGCGTCCGGCATTGATTTCGATG
>JBKCXA010000258.1:0-2494 GCA_046316935.1 Prosthecobacter sp. | reverse complement strand
TTGCCAATGGTGGACCACTGGAAGGCCTCATTTCAGTGCTCCATATCCATCCAGCCAGGACAGACGAGGCTTATCGGCATCACGAAACCGCCCGGTGCCAAAGACTCCGACGTGCTTTGGGCAGCCTTCCTCCAGGTCGGCAGCCATCCCATTCCCAGCACAGCCACCTATGCGATCTCCATGGAGGAGGCCGACAAGCGATCTCAACTCAAAAAGGCCGTGTTCGAGGTGCCTCAAGAGCTGCTGGAGCACAACCTTCCGGTGGATTCTGCCGAAACGCTTCAACGATGGCTCGATGCCAACGGGCTTGAGCCAAACAAGAAAGCCTCCGCCGATTACAAAGAGGGCCGATTGAGCGTCACCAACACGCAGGAGAACATCGAACGCGTTCATGGCCTGCTGCGGGACATGTGCCACGCCCACGTCGCTACTGCAGGGATCACTTTCCGCACCATTGCAGCCCCGGCGGGGCGACTTCGTGACTTGGTCCGGCAGCATGTCGTGCGAGGTGCTCATGCGGCTGCCTGGAGAATGCTGGAGGACGACCTTGCATCTGGAGAAGCGAGCTTGGTGGACCTCGTCCGACTCGTCGCGGATGCGAACAGTCATGCGCATCATGAGTCTGGAAATGAATACAGCTTCATCGACGAATTTGCCGCGAACGCCTCGGGACAGTTGGAGGTCAGCTTTGATCACCGCATCGCGGGGACTATCATCCAAATCGACCTCTACCGCCCGCCGGGCGAGGACCTGCTTGGATTGAGCCTTAACCATGAAATTCACACCCGCACACCCGAGCCTGCCAAACTATCCATCAAACCAGCGGCGACTGAACAGTCGATCTCATTTCCACTGCTGGATTTTTTCCCTGCCAAGTCAGAGCAAACCATGACGATCACGCCAGGCAGGCCAAGAATGATCTCACTGCACCGCCCACACGATCCTCAAGGACAAGACATGCTATGGGCCACTTTCGTGACCTGTGAGCTACATCCCATCATCGCTCCCCGAGCACCCGAGACTCGATCCGCATCCTCTTCAACCAAGGTTCAAAGGGACGAAACACGGGCTTTGCAATTCCCACAGGCCTTTATCGCTTCGATGATGGCAGGATGGGGACAAGTCACTGGCGACGATGCTCGGCGAGCCCTGATCCAAGCCGGAATCCGGCTGCCCGAATCTGCTAAAATACAAACTTCAGGCAGTTCCGGCATCTTCCGGGTAACGGCCAGCGCCGAGCTCCTCGATCAAATCGAAGCCTTTCTGAAAAAGTCCCAGGAACGCCTCGAAAAGGCCGTGGCTGTGACGGCTCACCTGATTGAGGCACCTGCCGCAGTAATCACTCATGAGGAGGCCCAAATTTTGTCCAAAACCGACCACACAGATCTTTGGCAAGAGCTTCAAAACCACGCGAAAATCGGCCGCGCGAAGCATCTCACCTCCCTGCGGCTCACCGCTCGATCTGAAGCACGGTCAGAGGCTGCGCAGACCAATGATTCACCGTCCCTCGTGGCCATTCAGCCGAATGAAAAAGGTGAAAATGAGCTGCTGATGGAACCTCAGCCCTTGGGACATCGACTGGAACTCACTCCACGATTTGGCTCCAGCGGTGCCGTAATCGCACTCGACTGGGCGCTGGTGTCGAGACGAATGCCAGACCATCCACCAACGAGTGAGGCCATAGACGGCAACGGCACAAACTTTCAGTTCCCAGCACAGGAAACCTTGTTCACCCGAATCCAATCCAATCTGACGCTTGCCCCGGAAGCACCTCGGCTTGTCTGGATCTATCGTCCACCTGGTGGGGCAAAAGAGGTGGTGCATCTCCTCTTCCTCCAGACCACCGAGGAACCGTGAAATCGTTGACCGGGCTCTTTATGACTTAGAGACGGTCGAATGGAGCGTGCCTTTGGCGAGGCGGGTGACGATTTTCTCGCCTGCGATGGCTTGCTCGGGATCGGTGAGCACGCGGCCATCGGCGGTGGTGGTGTAGGAAAAGCCGCGTGAAAGCACGGAGTCCGGCCCGAGATGGCGCATCACCTCGTCGCGCGATTCAAGACGGTCGGCGAGGCGGTCGAGGCGATGCTTCGCGGCTTGCTTCAACGCCAACGCCGCAGCCTGCACGCGGTGCGCCACCTCCACGATCTGCACACGAGGGTGCCTGGCGGTGAGAATTTGCTGCTTCGCGGCGAGATCATCCTGGAGACCTCGGAGATGCTCGCGCATGGCGTCACGCAGGCGGGACTCGGCATCGTCGATGCCTTGCTCGGCCTCGAGCAGCAAACGCTCCGGCTCGCGATGCAGCGGGCCTTTCTCGGTGAGATCGAGCACACGCTGATGATGCTCCAAAACGGTCAGCGTGCGGTTTTGCAGCGTGCGTGCGGCGTTTTCGAGCGTTCGACGAAGCTCCGCCGCATCCGGCGCCAGTAATTCTGCCGCCGCGCTCGGGGTGGGAGCCCGCAAATCGGCCACAAAGTCGGAAATGGTGAAGTCG
>JBKCXA010000257.1:0-4022 GCA_046316935.1 Prosthecobacter sp. | reverse complement strand
TCGACGCGAAGATGGCCGCGCACAAAGAAGCGCAGTCACCCATCTACAAAGGTGCCAACTACGAGGTGAACGAGGAAGTCATGAAAACCATCTACGCGCCGCTCTTTGCCACGATGGAGCAACACTACCGCGCCACCCTCGCCGAATGCGCCACCGAGGTGCAGCGCCAACGCCTCGCGATGTTCGACCACAACCTCACGCAGCTCCACTTCGCCCTGCGAAAAGCCGGTTTGATCGCCGATGATGCCAAATCGATCTTCCATCGAGATGACGCCGCGTTTGCAGAGTTCCTCAAGGACATGGAGACGACCTTCAGCCTCTACCGAGATGCACGCGGCCTCGATCACGGCCCGATTTGGAAGGGCGAGTGGCGGGAGCCGTAATCATTGCATGCGCTCGCTTCTTTTTCTTCTCGCTCTCAGCTCCGCGATGGCTGCGGATGAACTCACCGTGCTCGATCCGGCATCGAAACCGGCGGAGGCGTTTGAGGGATGGCTTGTGCGCGAGTTCAATGAACTGTGCGACAAACGCAGCGCGGCGTTTGAGGTGATGATCAAGAGCGAGAAGGCGTGCAAAGCATGGCAGGAGGAGCGGCGGGCATTTTTTCTCGAACGCATCGGCGGACTGCCGGAGCGCACGCGGCTGAATCCGCAGATCACCGGCACGCTGACGGGCAAAGGCTATCGCGTGGAGAAGATCATCCTGGAGACGCGGCCTGCGTTTCATCTCACGGCGAACCTTTACCTGCCAGACACGCCGCCGCCATGGCCTGCGGTGCTGGTGCCCTGCGGGCACAGTCATGAGGGAAAGGCCGTGGGGCAGTATCAGCTCATCTGCATGCTGTTGGCCCGCCACGGCATGGCGGCCATGTGCTACGATCCCATCGGGCAGGGTGAGCGCTATCAGATGCTCGATCTGGCAAAGGAACGCGCCGTCTTCGACGATGCGCCGCATGTGAAGGTGCCCCATCCGAATGTGCGCCTCATGTGCACCACCGAGCACACGATGACGGCCATCAGCAGCGCTTTGATCGGCGCAAACGCGGCGCAGTTCCGCATCTGGGACGGCATGCGCGTCATCGACTACCTGCAAAGCCGCCCGGACATCCTCGCGGATAAAATCGGCTGCACGGGAAACAGCGGTGGCGGCACAGAGACCGCGTATCTGATGGCGCTGGATGATCGCATCCTCGCGGCAGCCCCCGGTTGCTACCTCACCACCTTCAAAAAGCTCATCGAGACCAAAGGCCCGCAGGATGGCGAGCAAAACATCGCCGGGCAGATCGCCTTCGGCATGGACGAGGCGGACTACTGCATCATGCGGGCACCGAAGCCGACTCTCATCTGCGCGGGCACGCGGGATGTCACCTTCGACTTCGGCGGCACCTGGGAGCTGTTTCGCGATGCCAAACGCTTCTATTCGCGAATCGGCCATCCCGACATGATCGACCTCGCCGCACCGGATGCTCCGCACGGCTTCACGCTGCAACTCCGCGAGGCGGTGACGCGATTCATGGCGCGGCATCTTCTCGGCAAAGACATCGTCGTGCGAGAGATCGAAAAGCTACCCGATTCGTTCGATGACAACCAGCTCCGCGATTTGTCGAAACCAGACTGGACGCCCGAGCAGCTCCAATGCACACCGAAAGGCCAGGTGAGGTTGCTACCGGGCGAGCGCAGCGTTTTTCAAATCAACGCGGAAACCGCTGCGAAGCTCAAAAAGACCCGCGAGAGCGGTTTGGGTCCAAAAACCATCATCGAGGCCATCGGAGCCTCCGAAACGATCTCCGAGCCCCAAGTCGAAAGCATCGGCAAAATCGCCCGCGAGGGCTTCAGCATCGAAAAACTGGCTTTGAAGGTCGAAAACGCCTTCCAACTGCCTGCCCTCCTTTACACGCCAGCCAAACCTAATGGTCAGTCCATCCTCTACCTGCATGGCGAGAGCCTGAAAGCGGACTCCGACGCCATCGAGCAGTTCGTGAAGGCCGGAAACCTCGTCCTCGCCGCCGAACTTCGCGGCATCGGCGAGACGGAGACTGGTTTGAGGCGCAAAGCCTTCGGTGCAGGCCGGTTCGGCCGCGACAACCTCGAAATCCTCACCGCCTACCTCATGGGCAAAAGCTTCACCGGCATGCGAGCGGATGATGTGCGGACCTGGGCACGATACTTGAAGACCAAAACGATAACGGTGAGCCTCATCGCGACCGGCGAGGCCGCGATCCCAGCTCTCCATGCGGCTGCAGTGGAACCCGTTGCCTTCACCAAGATCACGCTGCGCCGCATGATCACCAGCTACGAGTCCCTCGTCGGCGAGGGAGAGACCTTCGACCAGACCGTGAACATGATCCATGGCGTCCTGCGGCACTACGACCTGCCGGATTTGATCCGGCTCATCGGGAATGAACGCGTGCGCATCGAGGAACCCGTCAATGGGATGGGGCATCCGGTCCGCGAAAGATGATTGGCGCAAGTGCGTGCCCTGGGCATGCGTAATGGAGGCCGCATGATTCATGACCTCCATCGCCGCGCTTTCCTTGGCAAAACTTCGCAAGGCCTCGGGGCCGTTGCATTGGCTTCGTTGCTCAAGCCGGCTTCCGCCGCACCGACGCCGGGTGTTTTGACGAAGCTGCCGCTGCCGCAGAAGGCCAAGCGGGTGATCTGGCTGACGATGGCGGGCGGGCCGTCGCATCTGGAGACGTTTGATCCGAAACCGAAGCTCGCGGCGATGGATGGCAAGCCGATGCCGGAGTCGTTCACGAAAGGACAGCAGCTCGCGCAGCTCCAAGGCAAGCCGCTGAACTGCTTCGGGCCGCAGCACAAGTTCGCGAAGTTCGGGAAGAACCAGATCGAGATCTGCGAGCTGTTTCCACAGATCGGCAGCGTGATCGACGACATCTGCCTGATCCGCAGCATGACGACGGATGCGATCAATCACGACCCAGCGCACATGTTCATGAACACGGGCTCGCAGATTGCAGGCAGGCCGAGCATGGGCGCGTGGGTGACGTATGGCCTCGGCACGGAGGCGTCTGACTTGCCCGGATTCGTTGTTTTGACCTCGCTAGGCCAAGGTGGGCAGAATCAGCCCATCGCCGCGCGGCAGTGGAGCAGCGGCTTTTTGCCGTCGAAATATCAGGGCGTGCAGTTGCGGGCCAAGGGCGATCCCGTTTTGTATCTCACGAACCCGAATGGCATCACGCGTGAGCGACAAGGGGCCGATGTGGCGGCGATCAATGCGCTGAACAAGGCACACGATACGCTGGTGGACGATCCGGAGATCGCTACACGCATCGCGCAGTATGAAATGGCCTTTCAGATGCAGGCGAGCGTGCCAGACCTCATGGACGTGAGCAAAGAAGGCGCAAAAACGCTGGAGCTATACGGCTGCCAGCCGGGCGATGGCTCCTTCGCTTCGAACTGCCTCCTCGCACGGCGTCTCGCGGAGCGTGGCACGCGCTTCATCCAGCTTTATCACAAGGACTGGGACCACCACGGCGGCGTGAAGCTCGGCGTGGAACAGAAAGCGAAAGAAATCGACCGCGCCTGCATGGCGCTGATCACCGATCTCAAACAACGCGGCATGCTCGATGAGACGCTCATCGTGTGGGCGGGCGAGTTTGGCCGCACACCGATGTCACAAGGCGGCAGCGGTCGCGATCATCACAACAAAGCGATGAGCGTCTGGATGGCGGGCGCGGGCATCCAGGGCGGCATCGTGCATGGAGCGACCGATGACCTCGGCTACGCAGCGGTGGAGAAAATCACCACTGTGCATGATTTGCATGCGACGATGCTCCATCAGCTCGGCATCAAGCATGATGCGTTCAGCTTCAAATTCCAAGGACTCGACGCCCGCCTCAGTGGCGTGGAAGGCGCGAAGGTGATCCAGGACGTGCTGACTTGAGGATCACTCCGCCGCGAGAGCATCGAGCAGATACTTCGAGGGCTGGAAGTGCTCGATGAGCTCCGACTTCATGAAGGGACCGACAGTGACAGTGAGCTTCCGTAGGGTTCAGTCAGAGT
>JBKCXA010000256.1:0-11874 GCA_046316935.1 Prosthecobacter sp. | reverse complement strand
AGGCGATGGCGGCATGATCCGCGTGCGCAGGAGCCCGTCGGACGTGTCGGAGGACACGTCGTTTTTTGCTCGTCCGATCAATGAGACCTCCATCAATCTCCCCGTGAGCTATTCCGGCCGCGTGGGTGAGTGGGATCCGCTGCTGCCGGACGAGGTGGCCACGAGCAATGACGCGCTTGTGACCATCACACGCAGTGCGCAGCCGAACGTGACGGCCACGACGGCGAATTTTGGCTACTTTGAGGCATCGGTGCATCACACGACGAACGCGCCCTACACGCTGCGAGTCGAGAAAGAAGGCTTCATGCGCTTCTTCTGGCCGTTCTCATCGCAGTTGCCGAATGACGCGCGGTTTTGCCTCATCAAGACGCAGACCAGCACGCACCAGCTCAGCCTCACGGAGAACGTGGTGATCAACTATGCGGGCAATGGCGCGAAGATCACGCTGCCACCCGGATCGCTGCGCACCGCGGGCAACATCCCCTACACGGGCAACTTCACCGTGGCGCTGGTATCGCTCGATCCCGGCGTGCGGCATCCGTTTCCGCCGGGCGCGGAGGTTCACATCCCGCAAAGCGGCGCGGATGATGTGCGCATCGGCATGAAGTGGCTTGGATTTTTCTGGATCAGCATCAAGGACCTGCTCGGCAATCCGCTCACGCCCGGCGGCGGTGCCTCGCTCACGCTGCCGGTGAATATCACGCAGGGCACGCCTGCCACGCTCGGCCTCGCGCGGCAAAACGACAGCACCGGCTGGTTTGATCAACTCGGACAGGCGAGCCTGGTGAATGGTCCCGTGGCGGGCATCTACACCGCGCCGCTCAGCGGCAATGGCCTGCACATCGTTCACATCGGCTCCGAGCCAAACACCCTCTCGGTGGAGGCAGATCGCACGCTGAACTATCCCTTAGATGTGCTCATCGGCGGCAGTTTCTTCACCGTCACGGTGCGTGGACTGAGCACGCACAGCCTCGGCAGCTTCACGCTGCCCTCCGGCCAGGATGTGCGGATGAAGGTGATCGATCTCAAGCAAGGACCGGGCATGCACTTCGCCGATCCCGGCGGCAGTGGCACGCTGGAGGTGCCGGCTTTTGAGAAGAATCAGATCGTGGAAAAAATCATCACGCCGAATGCCACGACGCCTTCGCAGACGGACGCGCCTTCCTTTGCCACCACCTTCAGCCTCGGTGATAGCGTGCCGGAGCTCGCACCGCACACCGGCGTGATCAGCGGGAAGTCGTTTTTCCTCAGCCGCCAGACGAATACCAAGGCCGAATCCGATGCCTACTACGCGAAGATCAAAGCACCGGCCACGCTGCTCGAATGGCGACGCCTCAACGGCTTCCCGGATGCCTTTGGTGAAGCGATGCCGAACGTGCCCGTGAATCGCTACGCCACTGTCTATTACAACAACCTCGCCGATCTCGGCTTTGCGCGTGCACAGACCATGCGCATGCGTCCTGGCCTCAATGGCATCCTCGATGTGGCGTATCAGGTCACGAACTATCCCACGCTCGAAGACGCCCGCCTCGGCCGCAGCGCCATTGCCACCGTGTGCATGGACTACGCCGCCCGCTTTGACGACGGCGAATCGAATCCGAAGCGCTACACCCGCTTCTACGTGTATGACGCCGCTGGTTTCCTCATCGGCGGTGCGGATCTCGATGGCGCGGGCAAAAAGAAATTCGTCCCCGGCTCCTGCACCACCTGCCACGGCGGCGAGGACTACACCGCAGGCGGCACGACGAACCTCGGCGCCCGCTTTCTGCCCTTCGACATGGAGGCCTACTCGTTTCATCCCAAATGGCGCATCGACCACGAGGCCTTCGCGAAGATGAACGAGGCCGTTTTGCAAACCAACACCACCGCTGCCATCACCGATCTCATCACCGGCTGGTATGGCACCAACACGCCCACTGTGCAGCCGATGACTTACAACATCGATCACATCCCCTCCGGCCCAAACGGCTGGAGCGGCACCACCGACGAGGAAACGATGTATCGCGATGCCTTCAAAGCCAACTGCCGCGTCTGCCACATCAGCCGCGAGAGCGGCGGACCGCAGTTTGATAGTTATGATTCGTTTGCGAATGGCGGCTACAGCTTCGGCGCTTACTCCGTCGATTCGCTCGAAATGCCGCACGCTCAGCGCACCTGGAGCCTCTTCTGGGGCGATCGCGGCAACAACCTCCTCAAAGTCACCCGCAACACCGACGCCCCCACCCTCATCATGGACGCCGGCGGCATCGGTACACCGCGACCGCAGCCGTAATCGCCGGTGATTGCTTGCCATGCCGCTGGCGTGCTGGAGAAGGTGGCTCCATGGCGCTGGGATCTTGCACAAACGCTTGTGGTGAAGCCGTTTACCTGCGCCTCATGACACGCACCAGCCTTCTCTCCTTCGCTTTCGCTGCCTCATCACTTCTCGCACAGACGCCACGTCCTGGTGTGAATTACGATGAGGCGAAGGTGGGCAACGATCCGCTGCCGGACTTGAAGGCGACGACGGCCGAGGAGTGGATGAAGTCACGGCGCGGGGAGATTTTGGCGCTGTTTGAGCAGCATGTGTATGGCAAGACGCCTGCGAAGGTCGGCACGCCGAAGTTTGAGGTCACGGCGACAAAGGCGGATGCGCTTGGCGGGCTTGCGACGCGGAAATTCGTGCATGTCTCGCTGCCAGAACGGCCCGCATGGAAGGGCATGGACGTGATGATTTACATCCCCAATGGCGTGAAGGCCGCGCCGTGCTTTGTGGGGCTGAGCTTTGGCGGCAATCATGCGGTGAGCACGGAGAAGGATGTGCCGCTCTCCACCCGCTGGATGCGGGAGAGCAAGGAGAAGAACATCGTCGATCACCGGGCCACCGAGGCCACTCGCGGCACGGAAAGCAGCCGCTGGCCGCTGGAGATGATCCTCAAAGCGGGCTTTGCCGTGGCCACCGCTTACTATGGCGACATCGAGCCGGATCATGCGGATGGCTGGAAGGATGGTCTGCGGGCGGCCGTGAGTGCCGAGGGGGCAAACACCGTCTGGAAAGACGGCGAGTGGGGGGCCATCGGAGCCTGGTCGTGGGGCCTGAGCCGCATCGCGGACTATTTGCAGACCGATGCACAGATCGACGGCAGGCATCTCGCGGTCATCGGGCACTCACGCCTTGGCAAAACCTCGCTTTGGGCCGGTGTGCAGGATGAGCGGCTCGGCGTAGTGATCTCCAACAACAGCGGCGAAGGCGGCGCGGCGCTGATGCGTCGCGATTTCGGCGAAACGACCGCCATCATCACGAAGGCCTTCCCGCATTGGTTCACGCCGAAATACGCCAGCTATGCCGGAAACGCCGCCGTGTGCCCCATCGACATGCACATGCTCATCGCTCTGGCGGCCCCGCGACCGATCTACATCGCCAGCGCGGCGGAGGATCACTGGGCGGATCAAAAGGGCGAGTTCCTCTCCGGCTTCCACGCGGGGCCGGTGTACGCCCTTTTCGGCAAAAAAGGCACCGTCGTCGAGGCCCAGCCTGCCATCGACACCCCGGTCGGCGATTTCATTGGCTACCACAACCGCACCGGGAAGCACGATGTGACCGATTACGACTGGTCGCAGTATCTGGCTTTCGCGAAGCGGCACTGGGGGCTGTGACGCGCCATTCTTCGTGATTGCCAGCGGGGTGGTGGTCAGGGTAAAACGGCGGGGTTAATTCGTCTTCAACCCCACCCCGCCCCTCCAGCCATGAAAATGCGATGGCCTGCCTTCGTCGCGCTTGCCGCGATCCTGCTCTCTCTGGCCGTTTTTCGTCCTGAAGGCGAAAAACCGACCTCCGCAGCCACTTTCGCCTCTTCGACTCCGAAGATGCCCCAACACCTCGCCACGCTCTCCCCGCCCGTGACGGCGTTTCGGGAGTGGTTTGACGAGTACAAAGCCAATCCGAGCACGGAGAGCCTCGAACTCGGCAAAGCCTACGCGAAGCAGCACACCGCAGAAATCGCGAAGCTCCTCGTGAGCGATCCGCAGCTCGCCATTGAGAGTGCGGTGCCGATGGTGATGCGGCAAAAATTGCCGAAGGAGATCGTGGCGCTGCTGGAGGATCGCGTGAGGGTGCGGGGCGATTATGAGGTGTATGGCAATACGCCGCTGCCAGGTCAGGAGGCGACGACGGAGCCTTACACACGCACGGTGACGACGGAGGATGGCAAACGCTGGAACGCGCATGTGTATGGCAAGCGCCAGTGGCAGCGCAGCACCTCGAATGCCTCACTCAATGGCGTGGCGGTGGGGCGTGAGATGGCGGTGAGTGATTCGCCGCTGCGGGTCCTGGAGGTGGGTGAGGTGCCGCAGGGCGATGGACGCACGGTGGTGGAGGCTTGTCCGGTTTCCGGCATTGAGACGGAGGTGGAAAAGGCTCCCGATGGCTCGCTGGCGGCGGTTTCGGAGGAGACGCCGGCTTTTGAGACGCCGGAGCGGGTGATCTATGTGTGCAGCGGCGGTCACATCACGCAGATCGCGGAGCAATACCTGAGTGATGAGGAAAAAGCGCACTGGCAGCAGCTCGGGACGGATTTGAATGCGGGCACGGGCAGCGGTCCGGCGCATGCGCCGATCTCCGGCACGATCCCGAGCGGTTGGACGACGGGGAATCGCTCCTTCCTGTATATCCGCGCCTGCTTTCCGGATAGTCCGGTCGATCCGCAGAACGAGCAGGAGTGCCATGACATGTTCAAGGCGGCGAACGACTACATCGTGCAGACGAGCTACGGTCGCTGCTACCTGACGTATGCCTTTCCGCCCCTAGTGGTGCTGCCGTATCCGTTGGAATGGTACAATCGCTACAACACGGATGTGGGCGGTGGTGACTACCTGGTGCAAAACCACGCCATCCAGATCGCGAAGTCGATGGGCTACAACAACGGCAGCTACAACATGTGGGCGGTGCGCTGGAGCGGCGGCCCGGGTAGCTACGGCGGGAGCGCCAGCGTGGGCGCAGCAGGCATGCGCATGAAGTCGAGCAGCAGCGGCGTCTTCCTTCACGAGCTGGGGCATAATCTGGGCGTGTGGCATGCGAACTACTGGCGCACGACGCCGCCAAGCGTGACCGGACCGGGCAACAATCTCGAATACGGCAATATCTTCGATGTGATGGGCAGCAGCGGCAGCAACGGGCAATACACGGCGAGCTTTAAAAACACGCTGAGCTGGATGCCGCCGGAGCAGTTCTGGAATGTGACGTCGAGCGGGCTGTATCGCATCAGCCAGACGGATGCGAGCATCGCGGATCCGAGCCTGCGCTACGCGGTGCGGGTGCGGCGGGATGCGGAGCGTGATTTCTGGGCGGAGTTTCGCCTGCGGCACAATACGAACGTGGGTTTTACCAATGGTCTGATGATGACCTTTGACCAATGGGGCCTGGGTGGCATCGGCGGCAGCGGTGGGGCGCCTTTGAATGGCAGCAATCGCGGTGCGCAGCTCCTGGACATGACTCCGGGAAGTTTCAGCAGCGCCATCACGGACACGCGGAATGATTCCGCGCTGTGGATGGGCCGCACGTTCAGCGATCCGGACTTCAACATCCACTTCACGCCCGTGGCGAACAACACGACCACGGTGCCGCCTTCGATGGATGTGCAGGTGCAAATCGGCGACGTGCCGGGCAATCAAGCGCCCACGCTGAGCATCGCTGCGAGTGCCACGAGCGTGGGAACGGGCGTCGGTGTGACCTTTACCGCGACGGCGAGCGATCCAGACAACGACACGCTTGCCTACGCGTGGGTGTTTGATGATGGAAACTACTCGCTCAACAACAGCGCGGTGCAGACGAAGTCCTGGGGCACCGCCGGGCACTATCAGGTGCTCTGCACGGCCTCGGACATGAAGGGCAAGCGCACGACGAAGTCGATTCTCATCACCGTGGGCACGCCGAGCACCTTCACAGTCAGCGGAACCATCACCGGCACGGATTCGCTGCCGCTGGAAGGCGTGTATGTGGCGAATTATGCGCCATCAAACAACACCTCGCACACGAACAGCGCCACCTTCCGCGGCACGTGGACGGACAGCGATGGGAATTACACGCTCACGCGGCTCGCGGCGGGCAGTTACACGATCTCGCCGGGGCTCTATCCGCTCGTTTTCACGGCGGATGGCTTCGCGAATCCGCTGACAGTGGGACCGAGCACGACGGCGAAGAATTTCACCAGCACCAGCCTGCCGGCGGTGACGATTTCTTATCCAGATGATGACGCAGCCGAAGGCTCGCCAGCGAATCCGGCCACGATCCGCCTCACTCGCGAAGGTAGCACGGCAGCGGACCTCTCGGTGCAGATTTATAATGTGAACACTGGCTCCGCGACCCGCACGACGGACTACACGCTCTCCCCCGCGCCTGCATCAGCCACCAGCCCGGATGGCGGCAGCGGCACGAGCCAATACATCATTCCCGCAGGCTCTGACTTCCTCGACATCACTCTCACGCCGGTGCAGGACACCGCAGCGGAGGGTGTGGAAGTGGCGTCGCTCGATTTTGTGAACACAGCGCAGGGCTACATCATGTCGGGGAATCCGAAGGCGCAGGTTTCCATCACCGATGATGAGAGCAGTCTGCCCGTGGTGAAACTCTCGCCCGTGGATGATTCCGGCAGCGAGGCAGGCACGGACACGATCACGATGAAAGTGGAGCGAAATGGCCCCACGACGGCGGCGCTCACGGTGAATCTCGCCTACAGCGCCGGCACGGCGGTGCGCAACACCGACTTCACCTCGCCCGCGAGCGTCACGATTCCGATCGGTGAGGCGAGCACGACTTTCACCATCACGCCGATCAATGACAGCGACATCGAGACGACGGAGACGATCGTCTGCTCGACCACGACGAATGCGGCCTACATCCGCAGCCCGCTCACAGCCGAGCAGACGGTGACCTGCCAGCTCAATGACGATGACATGCCGGTGGTGAGCATCACCGCCAGTGACGCGGCGGCGAGTGAGACAGGGCCTGACAAAGGCGTCTTCACCATCACTCGCACCGGCGGCACGGCCGCGGCGCTGATCGTCGATTACGGGGTGAACGGTCGCGCGGTGCTCGGCACGGATTATCGCCGCCTGGAAGGCCGTGCGACGATCCCCGCGGGCCTCGCGAGCACGACGGTGGAGATTGTGCCCTTTGATGATGCGCTGGATGAAGGCACACAGGATGTCGTTTTGCAGCTCAGGACGACGCGGGAGTATTTCATCAGCCCCACACTGAGCACGGCCACGCTCACCATCGCGGACAATGATGCCTCGCAGTTCTATGTGGAACTGAACACCGGCAGCGGCAACGAACCCGCCAGCGGCAGTGCTGCTGGACCTGTCTTCCAAATCACACGCCCGGCCAGTGGCACGGCCCTCACGCTGAATTACACGATCAGCGGAACCGCGACGAGCGGCTTGGATTTCACCGCGCTGCCAGGCACGCTGGCCTTTGCCACGGGGGACTCGAGCCTCACGCTCACTGTGAGCATGCTGGCGGATACAGGTTTGGAGGATGCGGAGTCGGTCACGCTCACGCTCCAGTCGGGCAGTGGCTACACGCTGCTCGCCGGTCAGAATCACAGCGCCACCGCCTGGATCTACGATGCCGATCAGCCCGTGGTGGAGGTGAACGCGGCAGACGGCACCAGCAGCCTCACCGTGCCCTTCACGGAGACTTCGGCGAGCGAGGACTTTTTCATCAGCCGACGCGGCAGCACGACGGCGGACCTTGTGGTGAATTACTCGATGAGCGGCACGGCGGTCGAGGGCACGGATTACACCGCTCTCAGCGGCACCGTGACGATCCCGGCGGGCAGCACGGGTGCCTATGTGAATGTGGTTCCCGTGAATGACACGACGCCGGAGGGCACGGAGAGCATCGTGATGACGCTCACCAGCGGCAGCTACGGCGTGCGTGTGGGCAGCGCCACGCTGCTGCTCGGTGACAACGACAGCTTCAGCGGCATGAGCGTGGCCTTTGCGGCCTCCACCGCCACGACGAATGAGGCCGTGGGCACCTACAATCTCGCGGTGAACCGCACTGGCACCTCCACGGGTGCGGCGAGCGTGCAGTATCGCGTGAATGGCGGCACCGCCGCAGGCAATGGCGTTGATTTCTCACTCGCCAACGGCGTGCTGAACTTCGCCAGTGGCGAGACGAGCAAGACGATCCCCATCGCCATCGTGCCAGACCAGCTCCCCGAGCCAGCGGAGACGATCATCGTGCAGTTGTTGAATCAAACCGGCGCCAACCTCGGCACCAGCTCGCACACTTTGACGGTGAACAACCTCTCCATGCCGGAGGCGTTTAGCGATCCTGCCACGGCGGTGATCGCCACCGGGGCGACGCTGAATGGTCGAGTGATGCCGGGCGGCCTTGCCACGAGTTATTGGTTCCAATACGGCCTCACGCCCGCTTATGGCCAGGTCACGCCGACGCAGAATCTCGCCGCAGGCAGCGCCATCACAGCGGTCACGGCGGCGCTTTCCGGCAATCCGCTCACGACCTATCATTACCGCCTCGTGGTGCAAAATGCCCAAGGAACCACCAGCGGCATCAATCAGACCTTCACCACCGGCTCGACGATCCATTTTGCTGCAGCAACGACTGTGCCGATCGTTTCCAACGAGTTTTTCGCCAGCGGCGCACCGAACATCACGCTCGGTTTTACGCCCACATCGGGTCTGGTGCTTAAATTGGTCGATAACACTGGCTTTTTGCCTGTGAGCGGCATTTTCACCAACAAGCCCGAAGGCAGCCTGCTCACCGCTTTGGAGGGATCGACGCCGCACACCTTCGAAATCAGCTACAGCGGCGGAGATGGCAATGACATCACGTTGACCGCCGTGAGCGAGGTGATCACGTTTGGCGAGATCGGCGTGAAATACGTCGGCGATCCGGCTTTCACACTCAACGCGACCTCCAGCGGCGCTTCGGCAGTGAGTTATGAAATCGTCGCCGGTGCCGCGAGTGCCAGCGTGAGCGGCAACACCGTCACGCTGACCTCCACACCCGGCACGGTGACCATCAAAGCGACCGCTGGAGCCGCTTTGCCGAAGTTTCAGACTTTTGTGCTCGCAGTCGCAGGCACACGGCTGGTGCAGATCAGCATGGGCCGTGCGAATGAAAACGTGCTCGCCATCGCGGAAGATGGATCGCTCTGGGGCATGGGGGCAAATGCCACCTACGGCCAGCTCGGCACCGGAAATACCAATGCACTGCGGGTGATGACCAAGATCGGCACGGTGACGACCTGGCGGCAGGTAAGCATGGGCACGGATCATGCCGTCGCCACTCGCACGGACGGCACATTGTGGGCCTGGGGACGAAACAACAACGGTCAAGCCGGCCAGGGCAACACCACGACGGCTCAATACACCTCTCCCATCCAAATCGGCACGGACACCAACTGGGCCTGGGCCGTGTCAGGCGCGAATCACTGCGTCGCGGTGAAGACGAACGGCACGCTTTGGGCCTGGGGAGCCAACGGCAGCGGCCAGTGCGGCCAGGGAAACACCACCACCGCGAATTATCCCGCTCCAACGCAGGTCGGCACCGCCACGAACTGGTCAGAAGTCGGCGATGGACTCTATGCCGGTGCAGATTTCACCCTCGCCCTGCGCACGACCGGCACGCTTTGGAGCTGGGGCAGCAACGCGAACGGCCAGCTCGGTGTCGGCAGCACCACGACAGGCACCACACCGGCTCAGATCGGCTCTTTGAACACCTGGAACCGCGTGGTGGCAGGCAATTCATTCGCCGTGGCCACCCGCACGGATGGCACGCTCTGGATTTGGGGCATCAACAGCAGCGGCCAGCATGGCAATGGCAATCTGACGCAGGCGACCTCGCCGGTGCAAAGCCTCATCGGCAACGACTTGGATCAAATCGCCTGCGGCGCGGAGCATGTCGTCGCCACACGCACGGATGGCACGCTTTGGACCTGGGGACGCAACAACCTCGGCCAGCTCGGCCAGGGCACGCTGAACACGCTGCAAGCCGCGAACACACCGGTGAAGATCAGCGAACTCACCGGCTGGCAAATCGTCGCTGCCAGTGCCAATGGCAGCCTCGCGACTCGCAGCGATGGTCTGCATGGCTGGGGACTCAACAATCAAGGCCAGCTCAGCGTGCTGCATCGTGTCGCGAGACCGCTGGTGCCGAATTTTGGCCGCGTGAGCATGGCAGTGGCCTTGAATGCGCAAAGCTATGTGCTGCGTGAAGACGGCAGCATCTGGGGTCTCGGCTACAACATCAACGGCAGCCTCGGACTCGGCGGCAGCACCGTCACCACGCACACGCCCGTGGCCATCGGCAGCGGCTCGACGTGGCAACGCATCGCTGGCGGCACCAGCGGCACCGACGCGGTGTTTTTTGCCATCCGCGATGATGGCACGCTCTGGGGCATGGGCCTGAATGCCGCCAATCAGCTCGGTGATGGCACCACGACGAATCGCACCACGCTGACACAGATCGGCACGGACAACGACTGGGCTGAAATCGTCACCACAGGCATCTCCAGCCATGCATTGAAGCAAGACGGCACACTCTGGGCCTGGGGCACGAATACAAACGGCCAGCTCGGTGACAACACCACGACGAATCGAAGCACGCCCGTGCAGATCGGAACGGACACCGATTGGAAGAGCATCGCGGCCAGCGGCTCACGCACGCTCGCTTTGAAGCAAAACGGCACGCTGTGGGGCTGGGGTCTCAACACCAACGGCCAGATCGGCGACAACACCACCACGCAGCGCAACGCCCCCGTTCAGGTAGGCACCGCCACGGACTGGCGCAGCATCACGGCGGGTCCTTCGCATTCCTTTGGCATCAAGACGAACGGCACGCTCTGGGCTTGGGGAGTGAACAGTTCACAACATCTTGGAGACGGCACCAGCACGCAGCGCAATGCGCCCGTGCAAATCGGTGCCGCCACGGACTGGCGCAGCATCGCCGCCGGCGGCAGCTACAGCATTGGCACACGGGCGAATGGAACGATGTGGAGCTGGGGCAATGCCTCGCTGGGCCGTGTGGGCCGCGCGAACCAGACCTCCACCTCCTCTCCTGCTCAAGTCGGCACCAGCACCGCCTGGGTGGACGTGCAGCAGATCCAAAACGCCAACCACACGCTCGTCACCACCGTCGATGGCAAGCTGTGGGCCTTTGGCTGGAATGCGTATGGGCAAATCGGCTTCGCAGGCAGGCAGCACTTCGCACCGGAGATCAGCGTGCCGCTTATCTCGAACACCGCGCAAACAATCACCTTCACTCCGCCCTCCAACGTGCCCGTGGGCGATACGATCACGCTCGGCGCCACCGCCTCCAGCGCCTTGCCCGCACGCTACATCGTCACCGGCCCGGCTTCATTGAATGGCGACAAACTCACCATCACCGCCGCCGGACTCGTCACCGTCATCGCCTACCAGCCCGGTGATAGCTACTGGCAGGCCAGCGACATCCGCCATGCCTACATCAATCTCGCCGCGCCCACCGCCACCACTCTTGCCGCGACGAATGTGGGCACCACCACCGCCACGCTGAACGCCACCGTCAATCCCAACGGCTCCGCCACCACCGCGCTCTTCCAAAGCGGCACCAGCATCAGTTACGGCACCAACTCGCCCATCACGCTCACCGCACCCTCCGGCGTAACAGCTGAACACGTCTCGCTGGTGCTAACCGGGCTGCTTCCCGGCACCACGTATCATTTCCGCATCAGCACCAGCAACCTCGGCGGCACCGCCAACGGCTACAACCTCACACTCACCACGCTCAGCAACGACGCCAGCCTCTCCGCGCTCGCCATGAGCACCGTCACGCTCTCGCCCGCCTTTGCCAGCAGCAACTTGAGCTACACCGCCAGCGTCGCAGCG
>JBKCXA010000255.1:0-3640 GCA_046316935.1 Prosthecobacter sp. | reverse complement strand
TCGATTCGTTGCCGTTCTACTCTTCGCTCTCAGCCCTCTGCTCTCCGCTGAAAAGCCCAACATCATCGTCATCATGGCCGATGACCTCGGTTACGGCGATCTGGGATGCTACGGCGCGACGTCCGTGCAGACGCCGAACATGGACCGCCTCGCGTCGAACGGCATCCGCTTCACGCAGTTCTACAACACCGCGAAGTGCCACAGCAGCCGCGTGAGCCTGCTCAGCGGCCGTTGGTGCCGCCAGGCGGGCGATGAGAGCCTGAAAAACGCCGTCATCCTGCCCGAGGTGCTCGCTCCGGCGGGCTATTTCACCTCGATGACCGGCAAATGGCATCTGAGCAAGGAGCCGACCGATTTCGGCTTTCAGCGCTACTTTGGCCATCTCTCCGGCGCGACGAATTATTACCTCGGCGACAAGACCTTCCGCCTGAATGGGGAGAAGTTCGAAGTGCCCGCGAAGGGCTTTTACACCACCGTGGCGAATGTGGACCACGCCTTGAAATTCATCGCCGAGGCTCGCGAGGCGAAGAAACCGTGGTTTCACTACATCGCCTTCAATGCGCCCCATGCACCCCTCCAGCCGCTGGAGGCGGACTATCGGAAGTACCTCGGCCGCTACGATATCGGCTGGGATGCGGTGCGAGCCGCCCGAGTGGCCAAGCAGAAGCAAATCGGCCTGCTGCCCGCCGATTTGAAGGAAAGCCCGCGACCGGAGCATGTGCGAGGCTGGGCGCAGCTCACGTCGGAACGCCGGGCCTGGGAAGCAAAACGCATGGCCGCGTATGCAGGCCTGATCGACCGCGTTGATCAAGAAATGGGCCGCCTCATCGCGGATCTCGAAAAGAACGGCGAGCTCGCCAACACGGTGATTCTTTTTGTCTCCGACAACGGTGCGTGCCCTTACGATCGCGGCCGTCCGGAGCCGGATGCGCTGCCTTTTGATCCCAAGACGTCGTGGAGCGACAGCACCGGCTGGGCCTGGGCACGGAACTCTCCCTTTCGCTACTACAAGCAGAACCAGTTCGAGGGCGGCATCTCCACGTCGGCCGTGCTGCACTGGCCAGCGGGGCTCAAACAGAAGCCCGGCAGCGTCATCGATACCCCCGCGCACCTCGTCGATGTGCTGCCCACCTTTGCCGAGCTGGCCGGGGCGAAGGTGCCGGAGCATTTTCCTGGTCGCGAGCTCTCGCCGCTGGCGGGAACATCGCTCGCCCCCATCCTCGCGGGCGGGGAACTGAAGGCCCGTCCGCCGATTCACCTGCTGTTTGCCGCCGCCCGCGGTCTGCGAGATGGCGAATGGAAACTGGTGAGCTTTCAAAGCCAGCCCTGGGAGCTTTATCACATGCCCGATGATCGCACCGAGCTCCGCAACGTCGCCGCCGAACATCCCGACATCGTCCAGCGCATGGTGAAGCAGTGGCACGACATGGCCGAAAACGTCCTGCATGCCACGCCCAAGGAACGCGCCCCGGTGGCGGCCGAGGCCACGGGAAACAAGCACCGTGAGTGGACCGACTTCGACCAGCCGCTCACTGCGGGCAAGGTGCGCAAAGGCCGCAAGAACACCACCGAGCTGCCACGTGCCCGCAAAGGCACGAAGCTGGCCGTGGAAGGCTCTCAACTCATCCTCCAATGCTCGGGCGAGGACCCCGGCCTGGCGTTTGAGCACCTCAAAATCAGCGAGGCAGGCCCTTACGTCCTCGAATTTAGGCTCCAAAGCCATGCGAAAGGCTCCGGCGAGGTTTTCTGGACCACCGATCCCCAAACCATCCTGCCAAAAGGCAAAAACCAAACCTTCGAGGTGGTCCACGACGGTCAGTGGCACGATCTGGAAATCCCCCTCAACGAAAGCAAAACCCTCCACGGCCTGCGCCTCGACCCCTGCGGCGGCCCCGGCGAGGTGCGGGTGGAGGGACTGGTGCTGAAAACGGCTGATGGCAGGGTCTTGGCGAGCTGGCCGTGAAAGCCAAAACTTTTCCCGGCAAACTTCGTCCGTTCCGGCAGTTCTCATTCACACCACCATGCGTCCCCTCGTTTTCCTCGCCGCTCTCTGCCCTCTGCTCTCCGCTTTTTCGGCGCAGCCGCTGAACGTTCTCTTCATCGCCGTCGATGACTTGCGGCCGGACATCGGCTGCTATGGCGTGAAGCATGCGAAGACGCCGAACATCGACCGCCTCGCGGCTCGTGGCATCGTTTTCGACAAGGCCTACTGCGCCCAAGCCGTGTGCAGCCCATCACGCACCGCCATCCTGACCGGCTTGCGGCCTGATACGACGAAGGTCTGGGACCTCGACACGCACTTCCGCGATGCGCAGCCGGATTGCGTGACCTTGCCGCAGCACTTCCGCCAAAACGGCTACCACACCTCCGCGCTCGGCAAGATCGAGCACCACGGCTTTGAGGACGGCCCGTCATGGACCGAGCCGCGCTGGTTCCCGAGCGGCGAGATGGTCAAAGTGGACGAGCAGGACTGGACGAAGCACACGATCACCCGCTTTGAAGGAGTGCCGAGCGAGTTCGCCAATCCGATCGAGGGCGGCGAGAAGCGCAAAGGCGGCAAAGCGGCCAAAAAAGGCCCCGCGTATGAAGTGAGCCCGAAAAGCGATGAGCAGCTCCCCGACGGCGCGGTGGCGGTCGAGGCCGTGAAGCGGCTCGCAGCACTCAAAGCAGCCGGGAAGCCGTTTTTCTTCGGCGTGGGCTTTGTGAAGCCGCATCTGCCCTTCGTCGCTCCGAAGAAGTATTGGGACATGCACGACCCTGAAACGATCCCTGGCCCAGCCTTTGTCACCTACCCGGAAGGCACGCCGGATTTCGTCGGTCACACGAATGGCGAGCTGCATGCCTATCCCGGCACGCCGAAGGAAAATCCCATCCCCGACGCCTTCGCCAAAACACTGCGCCATGGTTACAACGCCTGCATCAGCTACACCGACGCGCAGATCGGCAAAGTGCTCGACGCTCTCGATAAAGAAGGCCTCGCTGAAAGCACCGTCATCGTGCTCTGGGGCGACCACGGCTGGCAACTCGGCGAGCACGGCTTGTGGCACAAGCACACGAACTTCGAGGTCGCCGCGCGCGCACCATTGCTCATCGCATTGCCCAAAAGCGCCACTGCGGGCAAACACTGCGCCGCGCCGGTTGAGTTCGTCGATGTCTATCCCACGCTCGCCGACGTCTGCGGCCTGAAAGTGCCGCAAGGCCTCGCCGGCATGAGTTTGAAGCCCTATCTCGAAAATCCCGACGCGCCGATGCAGAAGCCCGCCATCAGCGTCTATCCCAAATCATCGAAAGAGCACGGCGGCGCGCTCATGGGCTACAGCGTGCGCAGCGAACGCTGGCGCGGCACCTTCTGGCGCAAGCGCAACGCCGCCGACATCGGCTTCATCGAGCTCTACGACCATCAAAACGACCCGAACGAGACCGTGAACCTCGCCACCAAGCCCGAACACGCCGAAGTGATCGCCTCACTGCAAAAACACCTCCCACCCGTCGGCAGCGACTCGCAGCCACCGAAGAGCGGCAAGGTCGCCAAAGCCGTCGGCGGCAGCAAAAGCAAAGGCTACGACCCCAACGAGCCCCGCGACAAACGCTACGACCGCCTCTACCCCGGCAAACCCAAGCTCACCGAGTCCGAATACCT
>JBKCXA010000254.1:0-3936 GCA_046316935.1 Prosthecobacter sp. | reverse complement strand
CGTCCGCTCCATTCGCCACCGCCGCGCGGGCACATTCCCAGTTTCCGGCGGGGGAGAGCAGTTCGGGTTTGATAAAGGAAGACATGTGCCCTGCGTTTGCGACGGCTCGGCCCCCTGGTCAAGGTCACAGATCGTCATCCGTCCGGCAAGAATCCTTCGCCACAACTTGCAGCAAGTGCCCCTGCCCTGTCGTTTCATTGCTCCATGAAGTCTCTTCTGTCCTTCCTGTCCCTTCTGTCCCTCGCCGCCGGCTCCACCCTCACGCCGCTCTAATACAACCACCCCGGCCTTACCGTCGATCTCGGCGTCGGCCTCTGGGCCTGGCCGCTGCCGATGGATTTCGATGGCGATGGCGACCTCGATCTCGTGGTGAACTGCCCGGACAAGCCCTACAACGGCATCTACTTCTTCGAGAACGCCAGCGGCGACACCGCGAAGACGAAGATGCCCGTCTTCAAACCAGCGAAACGCATCAGCAAGGGCGCTCAAAACGTGCAGGTGAGCTACCTCGACGGCAAACCCGTCGTGCTCACGCCGGGCAATGCGCATCCCGATTTCCTCAAAACCGGCATCGAGCAGCAGGTGAAGCTCGGACCGCCCTCGAACGTCCACATGAACAAAGTCCGCGCCAACATGTGGCGTATGGTCGATTTCGAGGGCGATGGCAAAAACGATCTCATCGTCGGTGTCGGCGACTGGACCGAATACGGCTGGGACAATGCCTACACGGCCGAGGGCCGTTGGATGAACGGCCCGCTGCGCGGCTACGTGTATCTGCTGAGCAACACCGGCACCAACGAAGCGCCGAAGTATGACAAGCCGAAGAAGATCAACGCCACCGACCGCCCCGTGGAGACCTTTGGCTGGCCTTCACCGAATTTTGGCGACTTCGACAACGACGGCGACCTCGACCTGCTCTGCGGCGAGTTCCTCGATGGCTTCACCTATTTCCAAAACACCGGCACTCGCACCAAGCCGAAGTATGCGCTCGGCGTCCGCCTCAAAGCCGATACGGGCAAGTACCTCACGATGGACCTCGAAATGATCACGCCCACCGCCATCGACTGGGACAAGGACGGCGACCTCGATCTCATCTGCGGCGATGAAGATGGCCGCGTGGCCTTCATCGAGCACACCGGCAAATTCGACGCCAAAGCGCCCGTCTATGCCGAGCCTCGCTACTTCCAGCAGGAGGCCGATCAGGTGAAATTCGGCGCTTTGGTCACGCCTGTCGGTTTTGATTGGGATGGCGATGGCGACACCGATCTCATCTGCGGCAACACCGCCGGTTATGTCGCCTTCATCGAAAATCTCAGCGGAAAAGGCGTGGAGCAGCCGAAATGGTCCGCGCCGGTCAAACTCACCGCCGCGGGCAAAATCATCCGTCCGATGGCCGGCCCAAATGGCAGCATCCAAGGCCCCTGCGAGGCCAAATGGGGCTACACCACACAAACCGTGGCCGATTGGGATCAAGACGGCCTGCCGGACCTTCTTTTGAACTCCATCCTCGGCAAAGTCGTGTGGTTCAAAAACATCGGTACGCGCCAAAAACCGCAACTCGCCGCCGCGCAGCCCGTCGAGGTCGAATGGAACGGCGAACAGCCCCACCTCGCCTATGGCTGGCTGCGTCCCGAAGGCAAAGCCCTGCTCACCCAATGGCGCACGACGCCTGTCGGCGTCGATTGGAACAAGGACGGCCTCACCGACCTCGTCATGCTCGATCAAGAAGGCTACCTCGCCTTCTTCGAACGTGCGAAGCAGGGCGACCAACTCGTCCTCAAACATCCGCAGCGTGTCATCTGCGCTTCTAACAAGGCCCACAAAGCCGAAGAAGGCCTCAAAGTGAAAACGCCCGTCGCCATGACCGCTGGCGAGCCTTTGCGCCTCAATGCAGGCATCGCCGGCAAAAGCGGCCGTCGCAAGCTTTGCATCATGGATTGGGATCAGGACGGCCAACTCGATATCCTCCTCAACTCCGCCAACGCCAACTTCCTCCGCCAGGAAAGCGCCGCCGACGGCAAATGGTTCTTCACCGACATGGGCCTCCTCTCCGACGCCAACATCGAAGGCCACGACGTCAGTCCCACGACCGTCGATTTCAACGCCGACGGCCTCCCCGACTTCGTCGGCGGCGCCGAGGACGGGCACTTGTATTACATGCGGAATCCGAAGGCGAAATAAGGAGCTTTTGTCTGACGGGTCGGACGCGTCTGACTCGTCAGAAGGTCTATTTTCGCAAACTGCTGCGCATCCTTGCCGCGGTAAGCAGGGCCTCAAAACGGGCGGCGTCGGACTCGCGGGTGTCGCTGACGAGGACGTGGCTGTATTCGGGCCAGTGGGACATTTCCTCGGCGGCGTTTTTCATGCGTAGTTCAAAGGCGGCGGCGTCCTCCGTGGCGCGACCGCTGAGGCGGGCGCGGAGTTCATCAATGCTGGGAGGCATGACGAAGATGTCGAGCAGGCAGCGGCGGAGGTGCTCGTCATCGCTTGCGCGGACCTGCGCGGCACCTTGCACATCGATGTCGAGGATGACGTCGATGCCACGCTGCAAAGTGTCGATCACATAGCTCTTCAGCGTGCCGTAGCGGCGGCCGTGGACGTGGGCGTGCTCGAAGAACTCACCACGCCCGATCTTTTCGACGAAATCGGTCTCCTGGAGGAAGAAGTAATCCTTTCCATCCACCTCGCCGGGACGTGGAGCACGCGTGGTGCAGCTCACGGAGAAAATGGCCTCTCCGCGATCGCACACGCGACGGGCGAGCGTGGTCTTGCCGGTGCCGGAGGGGCCGGAAAGCACGATCAGGAGGCCGAGACGCTGCGCGGGGAAAGTCATACCGTGCGTTAGCGTGAGGCAGCGGGGTGGCAAATAGGAAAAATCACAGCAAACCGTGCTCGCGGAAGCTGAAGTAAGGCAGTTCGCGTGACTCGGAAGGTGTGCCGATGATGAGATGATCCTGCAGCGGGATGCCCATCGTCTCGGAGGCCTCGCGAAGGCGGCGGGTGAGGCGGCGGTCGGCATCGCTGGGCGTGGGATCGCCACTGGGATGATTATGCAGCAGGATGAAGGCGTGGGCGTTGTGGATGAGGGCCTTCTTGAGGATGTCCCGCGGCGTGGCGGTGCATTCGTTGAGGCTGCCGCGGAAGATCTCCTCCGCACGGAGGAGCGTCAGCTTGGTGGTCAGCAGCACGAGCCGCACAGATTCGTAGCTCAGCGCCTGCAACTCGGAGCCGATGAACTCATACACGCTGCGTGGATGATCGAGCACGATGTCACGTTGCGAGGTCTCGCGGGCGGCGCGGCGGCCAATTTCGAAGGCAGCGGCGAGTTTCGCGGCCTTGGCAGGACCGAGAGCCTTGATGTCCGTCAACGCGGCCGGTTCGAGGCGTGAAAGTGCCCGGATGGAGCCGTGCTCACGGAGCATGCGCTCGCCGATTTGCAGGGCGTTTTCGCCTTTGGTTCCCGTGTTGATGAAAAGCGCGAGCAATTCCGCGTCGGAGAGGGCCTGCGGGCCGAGACGAAGCAGCCGCTCACGCGGGCGGTCGTTCTCCGGGATGTCGTGGATGCGATGGGACATGGTGGATCGGTCTGGATCGATCAGATCGGACGGATCCGACCTATCAATGAATCGCCCGGCACTGGTCGAGCAGGCTATGAAGGTAGCCGACGATGTCCTCCAGCGCCTGTTTGTGCGGGGTGGCGGGCAGGGCGATCAGATCGGCGCGGGCGCTCACGAGCATGTCCTGGGCGAATTTCACCGCACGCTCCACCGCTCCATCGTAGTCGGCGATGCCGGCGAGGATGCTGGTATCCATCGGCTCGCCTTTGAGCAGCATGCGGCTGAGCTTGTGCTTCTGCGCCTCGGTGGCGCTTTCGAGGAGGTAAAGGATGGGCAGGGTGAGTTTCCCACGCGCCAGATCCGTGCGGAGGGTCTTGCC
>JBKCXA010000253.1:0-4777 GCA_046316935.1 Prosthecobacter sp. | reverse complement strand
GCCTTTGGGGGGGGGCCGGCGGGACAGAGCCCCACAATCGCGGGCGCAGCGGCACCTGTAAGCCAGAGGGGTCCGCCGGTGCTGCACGCTAGGCCGCGCCTCCTCCTGACATCGTCCTCGAAGCCACCCAGGCCGTGAACCGCGGCAAGGGCGTCCTCTTCCTCTACGGGAACTACGCCGGCGACGTGATGACCTTCGACATCGGTGCCGAACTGGCCGCCGATGAAGGCATCACCGTCAAAACCGTCATCATCGCTGATGACGTGTGCTCTGCTCCGCCCTCTGAAAAGCACAAGCGCCGTGGCGTGGCCGGCCTGGTGCCAATCACCAAGCTCGCCGGCGCCGCCGCCGCCACGGTCGATTCGCTCGATGAACTCGCCCGCATCGCCCAGAAGGCCTGCGACAACACCCGCACGGTGGGCGTTTCCACCAAACCCGGCAGCATTCCCGCCACCGGCAAGCCCACCTTTGAACTTGCCGACGATGTGATCGGCCTCGGCATGGGCATTCACGGTGAAAAAGGCGTGGGCCTCATCCCGATGTGCACCGCCGACGAGCTGGCCGCGAAGATCCTCGACCTCCTTTTCGCCGATGACCTGGCTCTGAACGCCGGTGACGAGATCGTGTTCTTCGTGAACAGCCTCGGCTCCACCCACATGATGGAGTTGCTCATCCTCCTGCGCGGTGCCAAGCCCATCCTCGAAAAGCGTGGCATCAAGATCCACCAGACCATCGTGGACAACATCGTCACCTGCCAGGAAATGGCCGGTGTGAGCTTCAGCATCACCAAGCTCGACGCCGAGCTGAAAAAGCTCTGGGACATGCCCTGCGAGAGCGTCGGCTACACGAAGCTGTGAGCCGCCTCAGGCCTTGAACTCGGGATAGAACGGGTTGTGCGCCTTCTCCTCGCCGACGGTGGTGAGAGGGCCATGGCCCGGGCAAATGACCGTGTCATCAGCCAACGAGAAAATTTCCTTCCGGTTTGTGGCCAAGGCGTCCGCGAATGAAACCATGCCGCCGCCCATGCTGGAGGCAAACAGAGCATCACCGACGACCACGACAGGCTTCGCCAACCCGGTGACAACATAGCTGATGCCACCTTTTGAGTGCCCCCAGGTGCTGCGAGGCTCGATTTTCAGCCCGCCGACCTCCCAGGAAGGTTTTTCGTCCAACGAGAATGGTTTCGCTCCAGCACAAGACTCCTTCGCATGGACTGCGGCAGAGACCAATCCATCTCCCGAGAGCTTGGCGAGGTCGAGAATGTGGTCCGGATGCGTGTGCGTGATGAAAATGTGGCTCAGTTTGAGGCCATTCTGCTGGATGAAATCGAGCATCGGCTGCGCATCCGCGCCGGTGTCAAAAGCCACGGCTTGCTTCGTGGCCACATCCCACACGAGGTAGGCGTTCACCGTCATGTCATGGTAGGTCGTGTTGAACTGCGCCAGTCCCGGCAGGCTCACCGCGGCAGGTTTCCAACCGCCGTGCGCCATCGTGATGAGCGATGGGCCATGCAGACCGAGCACCGGGGCGATCTTGCCGAGCACGGCGTCATCCACTTCACCGCCCTTCACTGCGGCGACCGCCTCGGCGCTAACGCCAGCTTTGGCCGCCACATCGGCCTCACTGAGGCCCTGGCCGCGCATGGATTTGCCGATGACATCATTGAACAGATCTTCGAGAGGAATGGACATGGTGGGATGAGCGTGAGTGTGGGTTGCCGAAAGAATGATTGCCGTGATGCGGGCGCATTCGTGCATGTCAAAAGCCGGGTCAAGCGGGACGGGCACGCGCTTCTTTCCCTCTGACAGGAAGATTCACCTTCATGCCTCGTTTCCACCTCCCGTTCATGATGCGTAAAATCCTCGCCCTCATCCTTCTCGCCGCCGCCGCGGTGCTTCTCTGGCTTGCCACGAAGCCCGCCGCTCCATCGGAAGCTCCGCTGACGGTTTTCTGCGCCGCGGGGCTGAAAAAGCCGGTGGAGGAGATCGCCGCCGCCTATCAAAAAGAGACGGGAACGCCCGTGCAGCTTCAGTTTGGCGGCACGAGTACCCTGCTCACCCAGCTCCGCGTGGCGAAGCAGGGCGATCTTTTCATCGCGGCGGATGATGGAGCGCTCGCGGATGCCAAAAAGCAGGACCTCACCCGCGAGGAACTCCGCCTCGTGCAGCAGTGGCCGGTCATCGCCGTGACCAAGGGCAACCCGAAGAAGCTCAGCAGCATCGACAGCCTGCTGGCCGCCGATGTGAAGCTCGCCCTCGCCAATCCCGAGGCCGCCAGCGTCTCCAAAATCACCAAGAAGCTTCTCGGCGGGAAGTGGGATGCGCTTGCCGCGAAGGCCGCGGTGATGAAACCAACCGTCATGGACGTGGCGGCGGATCTCGCTCTCGGCAGCGTGGATGCCGCGATCATCTGGAACAGCACCGTGCCGCAATACGACAAGCTCGAAGCCATCGAGGTGCCGGAGCTTTCCGCGCACAAGGAGCATGCCACGGCCGCCATCCTGGCATCCGCGAAGGATTCCCCCGCCGCCTTGCGCTTTGCCCGCTACCTCAATGCCCCGGAGAAAGGGGCCGCCACCTTTGCGAAGCATCGCTTCGAGGCGGTGAAAGGCGATGCCTGGTCCCTGCGCCCCGATTTGATCCTCTACTCCGGCGGCGTGAACCGCCTGGCCATCGAGGGCCTGCTGAAAAAATTCGCCGCCCGCGAGGGCATCAGCGTCACCACCACCTTCAACGGCTGCGGCATCCTCTGCGCCGCCATGAAGACCATGGGCGATACCACCAACCCCAAGTATCCCGATGTCTATTACGCCTGCGACATCTGCTTCGTCCCGCCCGTGGCGAAGGAATTCCCCGAGGCCGTGCTGCTCACCGAGGCGGAGATCATTCTCGCCGTGCCCAAAGGCAATCCCAAAGGCATCCACACCCTCGCCGATCTCGCCCGTGAAGGCATCAAAGTGGGCCTCTGCAATGCGGAGCAGTCCACCCTCGGCTACCTCACACAGGCCATGCTCAAGTCGATGAACCTCTACGATGCCGTCAGCAAGAACGCCTCGGCCCAATCGCCCACCGGTGATCTGCTGGTGAACCAACTGCGCACCGGCTCGCTCGATGCCGCGGTCGTGTACCTGAACAACATCATGCCGCAAAAGGATCATCTCGATGCCGTGAAGCTCCCGGCGGACAAGGCGAAGGCCATCCAGCCCTTCGCCGTGCGCCAGGACAGCCCTCACCGCATGCTCGGGCAGCGCCTGCTGGCCTTCCTGCTGAAGAATCGCGAGTCCTTCGAGCAGGCTGGCTTCACCTGGAGCCCGAATCTCAATCCAATCCAGAGCGAGAAGATCGAGCTGCCGGACTGGCTGAAGCAGAAGTGAGGGATGAACACCTCACATCAGGCGACGGCGAGCGGGAAGCGTCAATGACACGATAGACTCTATACGAGCCGTTGCCTGCGTCCGTGTTTACTAGGCTTTTTGTGCGATGAGGAAAACATGCTTCTCGGGCCACTGATCATACTCCAGATGCCGGCACACACACCCGGCATCCGCGACCGTCTGGAGCGTCTTTGACATACCACGACCGCTGTAATACATCAGCGACCCCATAGCCGAATCCCGTTTCTCCCCCGGCCCATCCAGACCGCCAGTCGTCCAAATAAAAACGCCGCCAGGGTTCAGCGCCCCGCAGAGCTTCCGCAAAACACTCTCGCCGCGATCCTGCGGAACATGCCAGATGCTGTCCCACGCGGTGATGAAGTCATACTGCTTGATGGGCATCCACTCGCACACGTCGGCATGGTAAAAGTTCACGTTGGGATTCAGTGTCTTCGCGAGTGCAATCATTTGTGCGGAGACATCGAGCCCCTCAACCTCGTATCCATGACTTTCCAGCAACCGAAAGAAACGGCCATTACATCCACAGCCGACATCGAGAGCCAGCCCGCCCTTCGGGCGAAACTTCAGCGCGTGCTGGTGCTGGCGAATACCGTTCGCGGTGAGATGCGGTTCCAGCCACTGATGAGCGATGGAATCGTAGCTCTCGGCGATTTCAGCGGGTTGCATGATTCAGAGGCCTAACATTGAAAATGGTTAACATATCATGAGCTATGTCAGTCGCTTTATCACCAACGGTTTTGTCGGAAATGCACGGGCTGTGTTGCTCATGAGTGTCGTTTTACCCTCCTAGGACATCGCTGGGCAACAAAAGCAACGACCTGGAGCTCGAAACGCATGGAGAAACTGAAAAGGGAGGAATGGGTCAGAATGGAGGAATGGCTCTGGGGCTCGGCCATTTGCCATTTTCAGTTCCGCCCTTCTCAGTTCCACCATCCCTGCATCAGGCATTCAGCGGGCATGGACGAACCGAAAAGGGAGAAAGGCTCGTGAAGCCGTCGGCGTAGTCTGCGGGCCATGATGCCCCTTTCCCGCCGCCAGATGCTCCACACCGCCTCGTGTGGGTTTGGCTATCTGGCGATGTCAGGCCTTGCGGGAGCCACTTTGGACGCCAGGCCACCACGGATGCGAGCGAAAGCCCAGCGCGTGATTTTCCTAAACATGGCCGGCGGCCCGGCGCAGCTCGACACCTTCGATTACAAGCCGCAGAGCGGCCAAAAGCCGCACGCGGGTTCCATCGCGAATTTCAAACAACGCGGAAACAGCGGCCTGTGGGTCTCTGACATGCTCCCGAACCTGGCCCGGCATGCCGACAAGCTCTGCGTGATCAAATCCATGACGGCAGACACGAGCATCCACGCTCAGTCGATGCTCCAACTGCACACC
>JBKCXA010000252.1:0-5695 GCA_046316935.1 Prosthecobacter sp. | reverse complement strand
GAACGCAGCACCTGGGTTCCGCTCTCGGTTTCCTCGGTCATGAGATTAAACACCCGCACCTGGCCACGACGCAGCAACGCGGTGCTGAGGCTGTCCGCGAGGGCACGGCCGAGTTCCGGGCGGCGAGTGCCATCGACCGTTACATCCTCGGCAAAGATGGCCATCTTGGGTTTCTCGGCCTTCGCCACGCTCACGTCGGCGTCATCGGCACGACCGTTGGAATAGCTCGCCAGACTGGCGGCAAGGGCGAGGAGGACGGCAGCGCGTGGGGATTTCATAGGAAAGGACTGCTGTTGGATTCGGGGGCGATGCTAGAGGTTCAATTTTGCTTTGGAAAGGGGAAAATCCCGGCGTCAGAGCGCCTGAAAGAACGTCACAAAAGAGCGGTTTGCATGCCGCATGAACGCGCTTCTTCGATCCACCCTGCACGGCAGCCTCGGCCTCGGCCTCGTGAGCCTGATGGCCTACTCGGTGTGGGCGTTTGTGCCCAGGATCGCCGGGAGCGAGGTGGGCATGTATGCGCTCATCGCCCTGGTTTACCTGCTTGGATCGGGTTTCGCCCTGTGCGGACTGCTACAGGGTGATACCCGGCTCAAACGCTTTTACGCCTTGTTCCTGCCCGCGTTTGGCGGTTACGCCGTGCTGTGGAGCCTGGCGTGGTTTTTGATCAAACACGAGCAGCGGGAATGGATCGCGGCACTGGCTGGAACGCTCTTTTTTGCGTGGGTGGCGTGGCTGAAGCTCGGCAAGGTGCGCGGCTTCTGGATCGGAGCCGTGGTTTTGTTTGGGTTGCACACCGCCGGCTACTTCCTCGGTGGAAAGTGGATGTATGGCCTCCTCGATCACGGCATCGAAGGCTGGGCCAAACCGCAGGTGGCCATCGTCGCCAAGCTCGGATGGGGGCTGTTCCATGGGCTGGGCTTCGGGGCGGGCATCGGCTTTGCGCTGGGGTGGTGGCAAAGGAGGACCGCGCCAGGCATTTGAATATCGAATATCGAACAAGGAATCTCGAAGCCCGAAGTGCGGCCAAGCCACGACGCTGGCCTTCATCATTCGGAATTCCTTGTTCGATATTCGATATTCAATCCCAAGCACCCAGCCGCCTCACGATCTCCTCCACGATCTCATCGGGGGATGGCTCGATGGAAACGCGGATGAGATCAGGCGTGATGTGCAGGGTGGCGAGCTGGCTTTCGAGCAGGCTGAGCGGCATGAAGTGACCTTTGCGGGCGGCCATGCGCTCGGTGATCAGCTCGCGGGAGCCGTCCAGCAGCACAAAGGCGATCTGGCTGGCGTCGTCATCCCCGCGCAGCTTATCGCGATAGATGGGTTTGAGGGCGGAGCAGCCGAGGATGTGCACCGGCGTGGTGCCGCGCAGGTCCACGATGCGCTGGCGCAGCGTGGCATACCACGGCCAGCGGTCCTCGTCGGTCAGCGGCGTGCCGGTGGACATCTTGGCCTTGTTCGCAGGCGGATGAAAATCATCGCCATCGTCAAACACGCCGCCGAGGCGCTGCGCGAGCTTTTGACCAACGAGCGACTTTCCACTGCCGGAGACACCCATGAGAATGATGGTAGGAGGCATGACCAAGATTAGCAAAAAGATGTCGCGATCCCCTGCCCCAGGCTATTCGAACAACTCCGGGTAGCAGCGCAGCGCATGCGCCCGCGTCAGTTCGAGGATCTCACCGGGTTGGCTGCGCTTCAGCGCCTCAGCGGCCAGCGCCTGGCATTCGGGGACATTGAGTTTGCGGATGGCGTGCTTCACCCGCGCCACCTGGCCGGCAGCCACGCTCAACTCATTCAGGCCGATGCCGATCATGAGCGGCGTCAGCTCCAGACTGGAGGCCATTTCTCCGCAGATGCCGATGCGGATGCCGGCACGCCGGGCAGCCTGAACAGATAGATCGATCAACCGCAGCACCGCCGGATGCGTCGGCTGGTAAAGGCCGGCGACGCGGTCGTTCAGGCGGTCCACCGCGATGGTGTATTGGATGAGGTCGTTCGTGCCGAGGCTGAAAAAGTCCACCTCCGCGGCGATTTGATCGGCGGAAAGGGCCGCGCTGGGAATCTCGATCATCGCACCCACCTCGATTTCCTCCGGCACGGTATGGCCCTCGCTCTCCAGCTCCGCCGCGCATTGCGCCAGCAGGGCCTTCGCATCGATCACCTCCTGCAAACCGGAGACCATCGGGAACATGATGCCGACCCGGCCATGCATCGCGGCCCGCAGCAGCGCGCGGAGTTGCATGCGAAACATGTCTGGCTTGCCCAGCGAGAGACGGATGCCGCGCCAGCCGAGGAAAGGATTCGGCTCCGGCTCCTCGGCGAGACGTTCGTCCACCTTGTCGCCGCCCAGATCGAGCGTGCGGAAGACCACCCGCTTTGGCGCGAGGGATTGCACCACGGTGGTGTAGGCCGTGGCGAGCTCGTCCTCAGTGGAATCGGGATTTTCGAGATGCAGCATCTCCGTGCGGAAAAGGCCCACCTCCTCCGCGCCGCTGTTTTTCACGATCTCCGCCTCCTCGACGAATTCCGCATTCGCGCCCACGCAGATCACACAGCCACAGGTCGTGATGGCCTCGCCATGCCGGTCCACTTGAAACACATCCTCTCGCTTCTCCGCCTGTTCCTCGCGGGTGCGGTAGCGGGCCAGTGTCTCCGGCGTCGGATTGAGGATGAGATGACCTTCCTCACCATCGAGAAAGACCGCGTCCCCGCTGTGAAGCGTCTCGCAAATGCCGTGCAGCTTCACCACCGCCGGGATGGCCAGTGATTTGGCAATGATCGCCGCATGGGACACCGCGCTGCCCGTCTCCAGGGCAAAGCCCAGCACCTTTGAGCGGTCGAGCTGCACCGTGTCCGAGGGCGTCAGGTCATGCGCCACGATGATCACGGGCTCGTCAAACATCGGCGTCTCCAGCAGCTCGCCGCGCAGATGTCGCATCACCCGCTGCGTCACGTCCTTGATGTCCAGAAAGCGCTCCCGCAGGTAGGCATCCTGGAGGCCGCGCAGCTTCTCCATGTGCTTCGTCATCAGCCGGTAGTAGGCGTGGTCCACGCACACCAACTGCTCCCGCACCGTCTTTTCCACCTGGCGCAGGATCGAGCCATCCTGGATGATCAGCAGGTGAGTCTCGAATATATCACTCTCCGCGCTGCCTTCCTCCGCGCCCATCTCCACGCGAAGCGCCTCAATCTCCTGGCGTGTCACATCCAGCGCCGCATGCAGCCGTTTCATCTCATGCTCCACCGCCTCCGGGGAGATCGAGTCCTCGTCGGGCTCGTCAAAGTGATCCTTCAGAACATGGACCACCGCATGCGCCACACCCGCCGAGACGGCGGTTCCTGTCCAAAGACGTTCGGGAGTGTGGGGCGGCGCAAGATCAGCCATTCGTAAGCATCTTTCACGCAGCCCGCGGGATTTGGCAATGAATGACTTTCAGCGGCGGCAGGATGGCAGGTCCGAGCACAAAAATTCAGCCTTCCCAACATAAGCACGCTGCGACGCGAGCCGATCTACTTCAGCTCCTGGATGCGGAGGTTGCGGAACTTGTAGGTGGCGCCTTTTTCGCCGTGGTGCTGGATGGCGATGACGCCGCTGGCGTCCTTGTCGTCCTCGACATCGGTGGTGAGAACGCCATTGACGAAGATTTTCAGGCTCTTGCCGCGGCATTCGATGCGGTAGTTGTTCCAGTCATTGCGCTTGAAGGCATCGCCAGCACGGGCGCGAAAGGCGGCCTCGCTCTCCGCGTTGCCTTTGACGGGGCTGATGAACCACATGCGGCGGCCCTCGTCATACAAACCGCCAGACCACTTGCGCTTCGCATCACCATCGACCTCGGCCTGGTAGCCAAAGACCTTGTTCTTTTCCACATGGGCGCGGAACATGAAGCCGCTGTTCGCCTGGCCCTCGGGCAACTTGACCTCGCCTTCGAAGATGAAGTCGCCATAGGTTTTTTCGGTGACGACGAAGAATTTCTTCTCCCCGGTCAGGTGGATCTCACCGTCCACGATGTCGATCTTGCCCCATTCATAGGGATTCTTCCAGCCGGTGAGTGTCTTGCCGTCAAACAGCGGCGTGAAATCGGCGGCGAAGGTGGTGATGGCGGAAAGGACGAGCGTGATGAGGATGGGTTTCATAGGTGAAGAGGGCAGGAATCAGAAATCAGGGCAGAAGTCAAAGATCAAAGACGGCAAGCCCCCCCTTCTTCGCGACTTTGTCGCGCCGATGCTCGCAGCTTGAATCCTTGAAAAACACCGCGCTGTGTCTCACCATCCCGCGTATAGCCCCCCATGCTCTTGCGCTCTCCAATCCAGCCCCTCCGATGTGGGCCACTCCGGAACATTCCACCCAGGCTTGAGCCTCATTTTGCCCCCCTTCACCGAGGCAATACCGGCTTAAATTTACCCCTTTCGCTTCTCCGCTGATCGCCTCACATGTTTTACGTCGCTGAAGATCACGAGGAGGGTAGGCCGTTTGCGATGCCGAAAAGGCCGCCGCTGGCGCCGCGCATGCGCATCGCCTTCTCGGAGGATGGAAAGCTCTCCGAGTCACCGCAGTTTGAGTATCGCCCGCAGCAGCAGCGCATGGCGGAACTCGTCAGCGAGGCGCTGGATGAGAGTCATGCGCTGGTTTGCGAGGCCGCCACAGGCGTAGGCAAGTCGCTCGCCTACCTCGTGCCGGCGGTTACCTTTGCGCTGGAGCAAAAACGCAAGGCCATCATCTGCACGCACACGATCAATTTGCAGGAGCAGCTCATCAGCAAAGACATCCCGCTGGTGCAAAAGATCGTCGGCACCTTCCACGCGGAGATTTTAAAGGGGCGCGGCAATTACCTCTGCCCCACTCGGCTTCAGCGGGCCATGAGCGAGAGTGGCGATCTGTTCTCCTCTTCCGAGGCCTCCGAACTCGGCATGATCGCCGATTGGGCGGCAGAGACCGAGGACGGCACGCTGAGCGATCTCGATTTCACACCCAGCGCCCGCGTTTGGTCGCTCGTGTGCAGCGAGCCGCATGCCTGCACACCGCGCCGATGCCCGCCGGGAAGCCGTTGCTGGTATCAGGACACCCGCCGCCGCATGGAAAAGGCGGACGTGATCGTGCTGAACCACACGCTCTTCTTCACGCTGCTCGCCTCCGCCGATGAGACGACCACCGAAGATGCGAATTTCCTCTTCCCGCGTGACTTCGTCATCATCGACGAGGCGCACACCATCGAAAACGTGGCTGCGAAGGCCTTCGGACTGCACATCAGCGAGTCGAACCTCAAATTCGACCTCGGACGCCTGCACAATCCGAAGACGCGAAAAGGCTTCTTCCAGCTCGTGGGGGACAAAGAAGGTATTCGCGAGGTCTTGAGCACCATCGACCTCGTGAACAGCTTTTTCCGCAGCGTCGAGGCCGCATGCAAATTCAATGCCCTCGGTCGTGAGTTCCGCGTGCGTGAGCCAGAGCTCGTCGAGAACACTTTGGCTCTTCCGCTCGAACGACTTGCCAAACGAGCCGACAAGGCTGGCGATGCCGCGCACAAGGAGCACACCAAGCTCGAACTGCATGACCTCGCGAAACGTCTGAGGGCCGTCGGAGCCGGGTTGAAGATGTATTTGGACCAGGAGCAGGAGGACCACGTCCACTGGGTTGAGCGCACCGGGCCGGAAAAGAACATCATCTCGCTCCACACCGCGCCGGTGG
>JBKCXA010000251.1:0-2823 GCA_046316935.1 Prosthecobacter sp. | reverse complement strand
CACGTTCGAGAGCAGCGAGAGCAGGTTTGTGGAGGAAAGGCTGTTTTGCGGATCGGTGCGCAGCGAGCGGGTGAGGTAAGCGACGGACTCGGCAAACTGGCCGCGCTCGGTGAACTGCCGCGCCATCTGCTCGTCGCTCTGGCTGTAGGATTTCCGCAAATCGTCACCGGCCTGCTCGGCCCGGGTGCGGTTCTTTTCCGATTCAAAGTAGAGCGCGGTGCTGGTGATGCCGCCGGCCAGCACGGCGGTGGCGATCGCGGCGCTCGCTGCCACACCGATGCGGTGACGCCGGATGAAGCGGCTGATGAGATAGGTGCGGCTCGGCGGGCGGGCGGAGATCGGTTGAAAGGTGAGGAAGCGGGAGATGTCCTCCGCGAGATCGTCCGCGCTGCCGTAACGGCGCTCCGGATCACGCTCGAGCGCCTTCATGATGATCCAGTCGAGATCGCCGGCGAGCTCCGGCGCATAGGTGGAGGCCTTGGGGGCATCCCGCTCGGCCAGTTCGCGGAGCAGAATGTGGATCGGTTTTGAAGCGATGTCCGCGGGGCTGATCAACGGTTTGCCGGTGAGCAGCTCGAAAAGGATGCCGCCGAGCGCGTACACATCGCTGCGGGTATCGACGTGGCTGCTGCCATGCTCGATTTGCTCCGGGGAGATGTAGCCGGGTGTGCCGACGAGCTGGTCCACGCCGGTGAAATCCGCCTGCGAGATGTCACGGCCCTCGACGACCTTGGCGATGCCGAAGTCGATGACTTTCGGCGTGATGCGGCCCCCCTCGTCGGTGATGAGGATGTTCGCCGGCTTCAGGTCGCGGTGGATGATGCTCTTCTGATGCGCGTAATGCACCGCCTGGCAGACGGGGATGAAAAGCTCCAGCCGGTGGTGGAGGTCGAGCTCGTTGGTCTTGCAGTAGCTGGTGATGGAGCGGCCTTTGACCAGCTCCATGACAAAGTAGGGCATGCCGTTTTCCGTCTCCCCGGCGTCGAAGACACGGGCGATGTTCTCATGCTCCATGAGCGCCAGCGTCTGCCGCTCGGCGGCGAAGCGCCCAAAGACGATGGCGCTATCGAGGCCGCCTTTGAGGATCTTGATCGCCACCAGGCGCTGGATGGGCTTCACCTGCTCTGCCCGATAAACGACACCGAAACCGCCTTCGCCCAGCTTGTCGAGCAGGCGGAAGCGGTCGCTGATCCAGCCGTCCTGGCCGGAGACGGATTCCATGGCCAGCTGAGATCTCGATTTGCCGCCCATCGAGGCACCGGCGGAATGCATCGTGGCGGCGGGGAGATTCCTGCTCGGATTCGCCACGGCGATGGTGGGCATGTCCGGCGTGGTCTCGATGGTGGCCGCCATCGAGGGCAGAGGGACCGGGCCGTCCTTCGGAGCGGTGTGCGTCACGATGGTGGCCATGCTGCCGAGCTCGTCGAGCGTGGCGGCAGGCGGAGGATTCGGTTTGGAAGGATCAGGCTTCAAGCGGCTGAAAATCGAAATAAATAGCCGCAACTGAACTCAAAAGCCGCAAAAAAGATCAGGCAGCCGTTTTGCGGCTCAGTTTGGCCCACACGAGCTTGAAGGGCGTGGTGATGACCACGATCACCGCTCCGATCACCGCAGCGATGACGTTCATGGGGATCAAAACAAGCTGGAGGAAGGGTTTGAGCAGCTTTTGCAGCCAGCCGAATTGGGACCACGCGATGGTCAGCGCGGTCAAAACGAGGATGCCGGCGAATTTACCGATCTTCAGCTCGGTGGGGGAGAACTGATGGAAGTACTCCTCGAACTGCAACTCCGCCAAAAGCAACAGACCGACGTAGCCGACGAGGATGAAGGCCGTGTGCTCGAGCACCGGATACTTCTCGATCATCTTCACCGCCACGCCGGCTATCAAACGCAGCGCGATGATGCCAATCGTCACGCCGACATACACCGGCCAGAGGTCCTTCGGGCTGAGGGCGATGGCGGCGACGACATTGTCCACGCTGAGGCTCAGATCCATGAGCGAGATCATGACGATGGTGGCTCCGAAGGTGCGGTGATGCACGTTCACGGCCTCGCCCTCGTCCTCCTCCTGCTCTTTCTGCCCCACGAAATGGGCGCACATCAGCCACACGAGGTAGAGAGCACCCAGCAGCATGATCCAGTGGTTTTCGATGATCCAACTGGCGACCAGAAGCGCCACCACGCGGAAGCCATAGGCGCCGATGTAGCCGATGTTCATCGCTGTCTGGCGCTGCTTATCGTCCAAGTGGCGGGCCATGGCGGCGATGGCCAGCGCGTTGTCCACAGAGAGCAATCCCTCAATGACCACGAGGGAAAAAATGACGGGGAGAGCTTCCTGGATCTTGGGCCAGAGGTCGGCGGCGGCGAGGAGGTCGGCAATCATGAAGGGGGAGGTGCGCATCTATGTCGCCATGGCCGTGGCTTTCCAGCGGTTTCAGGGCGCAAAAAAGGCCGGAAGCGCCAACCATGCGCCTCCGGCCTGTGCTTTGCTCAAACCAACGAAACCTGCGGGATCAGAAGTTGATCTGCGCCTGAAGGCCCAGGTAGTGGTAATTCACATCGCGATAGCGTGCGGCACCCACGACGGCCGGGTTGTCCGTCGTGTTCGTGCGGGTGCCGGTGGCATACATGAGCGTCAGCTCCAGTTCGGGGTAGGGGATGTATTCGAAACCGAGGGCCAGTTCGTCCACGCGGTTGCGCGGGGCGTTCGCGGCGAACTTGCGGGCACCGTCAAACGTCTGCCAACGCACGAAGGGGATCAGCTCGGCCTGATTTGGGAACACATGGCGATAGACGGCCTGCACAAAGCCGCCGTTGAGGCTC
>JBKCXA010000250.1:0-2832 GCA_046316935.1 Prosthecobacter sp. | reverse complement strand
CATTCATCGTGCAGCTCGGCGCGAAGCCGGATCTGCTGCCTGAAAAGGCCACGGAGGCGGATTGGAAGGCCTGGCAGGCGAAAAACGTCGGCGACAGTCATTACGCGGCGGCGCTGGAGTATGCGGAGGCGATGTTTCCGCCGGGCACGAGTCGCAATGTGCTCCTCATCGGCGACGGACACGAGACACGCGGCGATTTGCTCGCGGCGGCACGCGAGGCGGCGGTGAGCGGCATCAAAGTGCATGCGCTGCCCATCGCAGGACCGAAGAAGCCGGATGCGCGGGTGCGGTCGCTTGTGTCGAATCGCTCGCGGTTGTTTGAAGGGGCGAGTTTGCAGCTCACGGCCACGGTCGAGAGCACCATCGAGGCGAGCGGTGTGCTGCGACTGTTTGAAAACGGCATCGAGGTGGAAAAACGGCCCGTGCAGCTCAAGCCGGGCACGCCGAGTGTGCTCACGTTTCAACGCACTCCAGCCACGCGGAGCATTTACCATTACCGCGCCGCTTTGGACGGCATCATCGGCGATACCTTGCCGGGGAACAACAGCTCGCTCGCCATCGTCGATGTGCGCGGTCGGCTACGCATGCTCGACATCGAGAGCGATGCGGCGGAGGCTCGCTACCTCACGCAGGCGATGGAAAAAGAGGGCGTGGAGCTCGATTTGCGCCAGCCGGGAAATCTGGCCTTCAGCCTCGATCAGCTCGCGGGCTACGACGGTGTCATTTTGAGCGATGTGCCGGCGCATCAACTCGGTGAGCCGCTCATGAACATGCTGCGTGACTACATCGACAAGCTCGGCGGCGGCCTCCTCATGCTCGGCGGGCCGGGATCGTTCGGCACGGGTGGTTATTATCGCACGCCGATTGAGGAAACGCTGCCTGTGCGGCTCAAAGCGCCGGATGAAGAGGAAAAGCAAAGCGCGGCCGTGGCCATCGTGATGGATCGCAGCGGCTCGATGGCCGGTGAGAAGCTCGAAATGGCCAAAAGCGCCGCCATCGCCACGGCGGAGGTTTTGGGCCGCAACGACAGCATCGGCGTGTGGGCCTTGGATAGCGAAGCGCACGTCGTCACGCCGATGACGCGGCTCACCTCGACTGCGGCGGTCACCGGCCAGATCGCGGCGGTGGCGAGCGGTGGTGGCACGAATCTCGAACCGGCCTTCAAACTGGCTCGCGAGGCTCTTTTGCGCGTCAAAGCCCGAGTGAAGCACATGATCGTGCTCACCGATGGTCAGACGGCGGGCAGTGGTTACGAGGCGTTTGCGTCGCAATGTCGTGGTGAAGGCATCACGATCTCCACCGTGGCGATTGGCGAGGGTTCCCACGTCGCGCTGCTGCATGCCATCGCGAGTGCTGGTGGAGGTCAAAGCTACTCGACGACCGATGCGAGCACGATCACGCGCATCTTCACGCAGGACACGCTCATGCACACGGGCCGCATGATCCGCGAGGAGCCCTTCACGCCAAATCTGGTCGAGAAGCATCCGATGCTCGCGGGCTTCGAGAAGTGGGACAGCCCGGATTTGCTCGGCTACGTCAAAACGACTCGCAAAGCCGCCGCGCAGTCGCCACTGCTCACCGACACCGGCGATCCGCTGCTGGCGCATTGGCGTTTCGGCCTCGGCAAGGTCACTGCGTTCACCTCCGATGCGAAAAGCCGCTGGGCCTCGCTGTGGATCGCCCGCTGGCCGGGCTACAGCCGTTTTTGGTAGCAAATCCTGCGTGAGACCGCGCGTCCGCCGCAGGGCCGCTTCATGGATCTCGCCACGAACCTGCAAGGCGATGACGCGAAGATCACCGTCGATCTTTTGAGCGATGCCGGCACGCGAGCGAACAATGCCGCCGTGACCGCCGAGGTCTTCCACATCGCCGCCGATGCACTCGGTGCGCCGATGAAGCCCACGCAAGCCCTCACGCTCACGCAAACCGCCCCCGGTGAATACAGCGGTCACTTCCAACCAGATGAAGCAGGCGTTTATCTCATCCGCGCCCGCAGCGGCGCCGAAATGGTCAGCGCCGGCCTTGTGCACAATCCCAGCAGCGAAGCCAGCCTCGGCACCGTGACCGAAACCCTTCTCCGCGAGGCCGCGAAGCTCACCGGCGGCGCCTATTTGGCCGAAAACGCCTCGCTGCCGAATCTCGAAACGACCAAAGCCATGCAGCACATCGAGCTGTGGCCGGATTTGGTGCTCGCGGCGCTGCTGCTGTTCTTGATCGACACCGTCATCCGCCGCTGGGAGCATGCGAGCGGGATTCTGGCGGTTGTGTTGAAAAAGTAGGTCTGTGAGATTTTGAGCATCGACAGGTTGCGGCACCGTGAGGTAAATTATGCCCATGCGAAGCATCGTTTTCATTCTTACTGCTCTGGTGGGTACTGCATGGAGCCAATCTTCACCTGTGAGTGCTCTGGAGATGAAGCCAGGCGATCACCTCCTCATCCGTTACCAAAGTCAGGGCTGCTTTCATCAGACCAAACATGATCTGGTGATCACTCGGACCCAGGGCGACGCGGAACTGACAGGCATCGACCACTCTCCACACTACGACGCGAAAACGAAATCGGTCGTGAAGGACCCCAAAACACCTCTCTTGAAAGCCGAACTGACCGAGGCGGAACTGGCCAAGCTGGACAAGTCATTCGAGTTTTTGCGTCAGAATCCACAAGGCGGTTGCACCACAGTGAATGACATCGTCGCCGTCGTGCAACGAGGAGACAAGGCGGTCGCTCGGGAGAAATTCACCGACGCAACTTGCCGTTTGGACGACGACCCTCAGCGGATGGGTTTTTGGCAGTTGGTGGAGAAGATCATCCCCCAGTCAAAAGCATCCAAA
>JBKCXA010000249.1:0-11738 GCA_046316935.1 Prosthecobacter sp. | reverse complement strand
GTGGCAGCCACCCTTCGGCGATTCTCCGTGGGCCGGGCTCAAAGATGTCTGGCATGACGGCACGTTTCACCGGCGGCACCTACAGCGGCACGGTGGTCGGCACCACCAGCGGGTTTTCAGAGGTCTCAGGGCTGGATATGGAGTTCACCACGGTGACGGCCGTTTCAGCGACCTCGGCTCTTTATACCTCGGTTCAGTATCCCTATGAACTCCTGACCTCAAGCCAGGGGCCCTATCAGTTGGTGGTTACCTCAAGCCAAGGACCGTATCAGCTCAAGGCGGTCAATTGCAGCTTCAGCACCGCGGTGAGTGTCATGCCTGCAGGACTCACCAGTGACGATTATTGCCCTCGCATCGTTCTGGATGGCACCACCAGCACTCCAGCCGCTCTTTCGATGTCGAGTGACAATCACTGCCCAAGGCTCACGGTTTCGATCGGCTCGTCTGCCACCATCACGGATGCGGTGATTAAGATCACTGGATCGGGCAACACCGTTCAAGCCAACCTCCGCGGCATTCCTGGCGGCACGACCGGCATCCGATTTGTTTCTGGCTCCGGCAACACTGTGGAGGGCAGCACCTTTATCGGACGAGGTGACAGTGCCATCACGGCGGTGAGGCTCGATAATGGCGTGACCAACACGCTGGTGCGCAACAGCCGCGGCAGCCGCTGGGCCAGCGGCAGTGTGATGGTCAATAATTTGAGCGACAACACCAACGCCATCGCCCCGGTGGCCAATTCCAGCAACCTCAGCACGACCACAAACCCGATGTCGAATTTCGTGCAGTGAGTCCGCTTGTGTGATTCGTTGATGCCGCCTCTACAACAAGCTCCTCATCGGCGACCGCACGACCATCGAGCACTTCGACGGCCCGCACATGATCCACGGCGTGGGGACGTATGAGTTTCTCAAAGAGAAGCTGGGCTGGAAATGAGCCTCACTTCGCCGCTTTCACCGCGTCCCAGACTTTGGAATACTTGGCGAGGTCGGGGCCGAGGTCCTGGATGACTTCGCATTTGGCGGCTAGGTCGGCGGGGATGGTGATGGCGGGGTTTTCGAGGAAGTCGGCGCTGAGCTTGGCTCTGGCCGGTGTGTTGGGGCAGTAATAGCCCATCCACTCCATGTTCTCGGCGGCGATGTCGGGATCGAGGAGGAAATTGATCAGGGCGTGGGCGAGGGCGGTCTGTTTGGCCGTTTTCGGGATGACCATCTCATCGCAGCCGATGGTGACGCCTTCGCGCGGGATGAGAATCTCGACCTTGGGGTTCTCCATCTGCACCTGGAAGAGGTCGCCGCTGTAGCCGTGGACGAGATGAAACTCGGCGGAGTCGATGCCGGCCTTGTAGCCTTCGTTGTCAAAGCGGGCGAGCTGCTTTTTCCAGCGGATGAGCACCTCCTGTGCGGCTGCGAGCTGGGTATCATCGCGGGTATTGAGGCTGTGGCCGAGGTATTTCAGCGCCGCGCCGATGCTCTCGCGCATGTCATCGAGCAGGGTGACACGTCCGGCGAGGGCGGCGCGGTCAAACAGGGCATAGCTGGCCTCGGCGTCCTTGACCTTGTCCTTGCGGATGGCGAGCGCGGCATAGGCAAAGGTGTAAGGCACGCTGTGCTCCATCTGGGTGTCGATCACCTTCGAGAGCACGGCGGGGTCGATGTTCGGCAGGTTGGGCAGCTTCGAGTGGTCGAGGTTTTGCAGGAGGCCCTCGGCGTGCATGACCTGGATCATGTAGGCTGTGGGAAATACGAGGTCGTAGCCGGTGGCACCGGCCTTGAGCTTCGCGTACATGCTCTCGTTCGAGTCAAAGGTGTCGATGACCACCTCGCAGCCATGCTGCTTCTCAAATTTTTTCACCACGTCCGGGCTGATGTAGTCCGCCCAAGTATAAAGATGAAGGGTCTCGGCGGCAGCCGTGGCAGCCAGAGCGAGAATCAGAAAGCCCGTGAGGAACTTCATGCGATGGAGGCGCGGAGCAGGGGGATGGTGTCCTGGCGGCGGAAGGAGGCCTCGGTGTTGTAGGCGGCCAGCAGCAGGCAGGAGAAGGCGAGATCGCTCAGCAGCGAATTCCGCAGGAACCAGATGGTGGGGGGCAGGCCGGGGAGACCGGTCGTCATGGCCTGCGTCCAGCCCGCGAGGGTCTTGGCGTAGCCGGGATCGACAAACCACGACATGGTGTTCGTGAGCAGGTAAAAGCCGATCGAGCAGGTGATGACGCCCACGAGCGAACCCACGAGCCCTACTTTGCCCTGAGAACGGCTGGCGAACCACGCGGCGAGGGCGAAGGCCCCATACACGCCGAGCGCCTCCCAGTGCATGACGCCCGTCAAACCGGTGGCGGCTAGGTCGATGACGGCGAGAAGCATGGGCAGCACGAAAAACGGCACCCGGCGGGACATCACGAGCGTGCCGGTGAAGGCCAGCGCCATCCACGGGGCGAAGTTTTCCAGCGCCGGGACATGCACGATTTGGGAGAGCTTCAAATAGCGAAAGGCTGCCGCGGCGGCGATCAGGATCAGCGGGAGGACGAGCAGGAGGCGGTTTTTGGGCATGGGCGGCATGTTAGGGGCAAAGTTTCAGGTTCCAAGTTTCAAGTTGAGGCAGCATGAACTTTGCGAGAAGGCCGAACTGGGGCTGCGGGCTGAAACTTCCCATTGCCAGAGCGGTCAACGGTGCCTAAACTCGCGACCGTTCATGGGAAAACCAGCCAACAGCCACCCGATCATCCGAATTATCAGCGGACTCCTCTGCGCGTAACGCCGCCGGGCAGTCCGTTTCGTTTTTGATCTGGTGACGTTGCCTTTCGATGGCCTGACGACGCCCCAGAGCGTTTCACCCTTCCCGCCAGGGGCCATCACGCATCCCATTCTCTTTTTCAGCATCCCAATGACTCCAGTCACCATCTACGACACCACCCTCCGCGACGGCACCCAGGGCACCGGCATCTCCTTCAGCACGCTCGACAAGATTCGCGTGGCCGAAAAGCTCGATGACTTCGGCGTGCACTACATTGAGGGCGGCTGGCCGGGCTCGAACCCCAAGGACGCGGCTTTCTTTGAAGAGGCCTCCAAGCGCACATGGAAGACCGCGAAGATCACCGCCTTTGGCATGACCCGCCGTGGCAAAATGAAGGTCGAAGACGATCCGCAGGTGAAAATGCTCCTCGATGCCAAAACGCCCGCCGTGACCATCGTGGGCAAAACGTGGCCGCTGCATGTCACGGAGGTCTTCCAGGTCACTTTGGAGGAAAACCTCGCGATGATCGCGGATACGGTCGCTTACCTCAAAAAGCATGGGCGCGAGGTGCTCTATGATGCGGAGCACTTCTTCGACAGCTTCCGTGAGGATCCTGAATACTCGCTCAAGACCATCAAAGCCGCCTCCGATGCTGGTGCGGACCTCGTCGTGCTCTGCGAGACGAATGGCGGTGCCTTGCCGGAGTTCGTCGAAGAGGTCACGAAGAAGGCCATCGCCCATCTCGGCAAGCCGGTGGGCATTCACACCCACAACGACGGCGGTGTCGGCGTGGCCAATGCACTCGCGGCCATCCGTGCCGGAGCCTGCCAGGTGCAGGGCACCATCAACGGCTACGGCGAGCGTGTCGGAAACTGCAACCTCGTCACCGTGATGCCGAATCTCCAGATCAAGATGGGCATCCCGCTCGGCATCGACCTCACGCGTCTCCGCGAGCTGGCGCACTTCGTCGATGAACTGGCGAATGTGCCACACGACATCCGTGCGCCTTACGTCGGTCTCGCGGCCTTCACGCACAAAGGCGGGCTGCATGTCCACGCGGTGCAAAAGCTCGCCCGCACCTATGAGCACGTCGATCCGGCGCTGGTGGGCAATGAGCGCATCATCACCATCTCCGACATGTCCGGCCAGTCGAACGTCCTCGTGAAGGCGGAGGGCATGGGCTTCAAATTCGCCAAGGGAGATCCCAAGGTCCAGGCCATTCTCGCCGAGGTGAAACGTCTCGAAAGCGAGGGCTGCGAATTCGAGGCGGCGGAAGCCTCTTTCGAGATGCTCATCCGCAAGCAGCTCGGCCTCTACACGCCGTCCTTCACCCTCATCGAATACCACAGCACGCATCGTTTCCGCGGCGGCGAGCATGGTTTTGAGACCTGCGAGGCCACGATCAAGATCGATGTCAACGGCACGCCGGTTTACGTCGTCGATGAGGGCGATGGACCGGTGAACGCCCTCGACAACGCCCTGCGCAAGGCCCTTCTCCCGTCCTATCCCGCCATCCAGATCATGCGCCTCGCCGATTACAAGGTGCGCATCATCGACGGTGGCAGCGGCACGGCCGCGAAGACCCGCGTGCTCATCACCAGCACCGATGGAAACGCCACGTGGAGCACGGTCGGCGTGAGCTGCAACATCATCGACGCGAGCTGGAAGGCCCTCGTGGATGGCATCGAGTATTTCTTGAGCAAGCAGGCGGCGTGATCGATTTGGTAGCAGTCTGTTTTCGACATTGCTGACAGGCCAATTGACTCCACCCCTCACCTAACCTCTCCCCGCATCACATGATAGAAGTCATCGAAGACTTCTGGCGGGGAGAGGGACCTGAAAGCACCCTCCCTCTACCCGGTGAACGGTTTTCGGATGGTCTTCGTGTTGTGCCGGGGAGAGGGCTGGGGTGAGGGGCCACGCCGAGTCCTCGAAAGCGTTTGGATTCAGCGAGGCATAAAAAACGCCGCGGAGGTCATCCGCGGCGTTTGTCTTGAGTCAGATCGGGCAGGAGATCACCAGCCGTGGGCGTCACGCACCTTCATCATGGTGCTGAGGATGGTGTTCCAGGTGCCGGGCGTTTCGAGCACGGCGTTCGGGAACATGCAGCCATCCCAGCAGATGTGCTGGATGCCACGGGCGGCGGCGTCCTTGAGCCAGTAGCCGGAGGCCTTCACGATGTCGAGCTTGCCGTTGGGGTCGTCGGCACGGCAGTGCTTGCCGGTCTTGTCGTGGCTGCCGGCGCCGTGGACGGTGCCGTCGTTCTGTGCGACGTGGAAGTCGATGGTCCAGGGGCGGAGGGCATCGGTCATCTTCTCGTAGGCGGCCCAGAATTCGGCGTCGGAGTAGCCTTCTTTGACGAGGGCATGCTCAGGGGCGTTGTAGCCCAATGTGTAGAGATAGGTGTGGGCGAGGTCTGCCTGGAAGCCGAGAGCTTCTGGCATGCCCACGCCTTCGAGGACGTCGAGCATGTCTTTCCAGGAGTGCATGCCAGCCCAGCAGATCTCGCCTTCGGCAGCGAGACGTTCGCCGTGGTCCTTGGCGATGGCGGCGGCCTTCTTGAAGGTGTCCACGATGCGAGCGGTGTTCGCCTTCGGGTTTTCCTTCCACTTGGCGACGCCGAACTCGGCGGAGTCGATGCGGATGCAGCCGTATTTGCGGATGCCGGTGCTGTTGAAGACCTTCGCGATGCGGCAGGCCATTTTCACGGCGTCGAGGAACTTCGCCTGCTGGGCGTCATCGCCCATGGCGCTGTCACCCACGGTGCCGGGCCACACAGGAGCTACGAGGGAACCGACGGTGAAGCCGCGCTTGGCGATCTGATCGGCGATCTTCTTGATCTCGTCATCGCTGGCATTCGGATCGGTGTGCGGGAGGAAGAGGAAGTAGTCGATGCCTTCAAACTTCTGGCCGTTCACGTTCGCGGCGGCGGTGAGGTCGAGCATGCGCTCGAGGCTGATCGGGGGCTCCTGGCCTTCGCCGTCGCCTTTGCCGACGAGACCTGGCCACATTGCGTTGTGAAGTTTGGGTGCGTTTTTGCTCATGAGTAGTAGGTGGGTTGAGAAATGAGGCCGCGAGGCTAGCGGCTGCTTTTTGGAACGCACCAAAAAAGTGCGTCATTTCATGGCAGGGAGGCGCGGTGACCGATGGCGTCAGCCGCGGGCCCGCTCCAGCAGGATCATCATGAGGTAGGACATCATCAGGGCGGCCTGCTCGCCTTCCTCGGCAGGGGCGAGGAGTTCGATGGTGAAGCGGCGCTCGAGGAAGGAGGCTTGCTTCGTCAGGCGCATCACCGGGGTGCCATCGGCGCGGGTGGCGAGGTATTTGGGATGGATGAAGTAGCCGGAGAACATGCCGACGACGGGAATCTCTCCCAAAAATGAATCGAGGATCTTCGCCATCGGATTCTCTTCGCGAATGGTGAAGGCGGCCGCGCCGCCGGTCGGCGGGAAAACCTCGTAATGAGCCCGCCAGATGGATTTCATGCCACGACGCCCCACGGAGCCGAGCACATTGCCCTGGGCATCTTTGAAGGTGTACTTCGCCGACCAGTCGATGATGCGGTCCGCCTCGATGGTGGCGACCTGCTGGGACTGGGTGGAGTCACGGAACAGCTCGATCTTCTCGCGGAGGCGGAAGAGCTTCTGCTTCACATAGCACACCGGGCCTCCGGCGGCGTCGTTGACGAAGATCTGCGGACTGAGAGCGAAGAACTTGAAGGAAAGTGAGAGGGGGAATTGCATGCGAGACGGGGAGTCTCGCATGCACGGCGGCGGAGACAAGCTTCTGCTGGCATCACTTCTCGCCGCGGGAGCGCTCCTCGTCCTCACGGGCGAGGTCTTCAGTGGTTTTTTCGCGATCCGGGGCCGAAGGCTCGTCGTCGGGCATGACAGAGCTTTGGTCCTCACCCGCGTCGAGGTTGTCGTAATCGACGGCGGCAGGCTCGGTGGTGCCGGAGGCGGATTTTTCGACCTCGGGCGGAGGCGCGGAAGGCGTGGCGGACGGCTTTTGATACTCGTCCTTCAGGTCCTCGTCCTCGTCTCCGGCGGTGGACCAAGGGTTGTAGCTGTCGTTGTCCCAATCGTCGCTGGTGGCCTTTTCGAGCTCTTTTTCGTCCTTCTCAATCTGGGCGTAGTATTCAGGGTATTCAGCCTTGTCCTTCTTCTCCATCAGGTAGGCGAGATAAACGCAGATCGCGTAGAGGAAGTAGAGCGGGCCGCTCATCAGCATGAGGGTGAGCACATCCGGCGTGGGCGTGATGACCGCTGCGAAGAGGGTGATGGCCACCAGGGCATGGCGCCAGGTGTTCTTCATGATCTTGAAGTTCAGGATGTCGAGCTTCACGAGGGCCATGACGATCACCGGCAGTTCAAACGCGATGCCGAAGACAAGAATGAAACGGGTGGAGAAGGTGATGTACTCGCTGATCTCCCACATTTGCTTCGCGCCGACAGATTCGGCGAACTGGTCGAAGAACATCAGCGCCTTTGGAAGAACCACCCAGTAGGCGAAATTGGCCCCGCCGAGGAAAAGTCCGGTGCCGATGGCGATGGCGGGCCAGAGCAGTTTTTTCTCGTTTGGCTTCAAACCTGGCAGAATGAACTGCAGCAGGAAAATGAGCAGCAGCGGGAAGGCGATGATCACCGCGGTGATGAGCGAGACATTGATCGCCATCATGAAAGGGCCTGCCACGCCGATGTTCACCAGATAGGTGCGGGCCTCCTCCATGTCCTTGCACAGCCCGGCGAGAACGAGGGGATACAGGATGATTTTGAAAAGCTCCTGGTAGAAGACAAAAGTGCCGATGGTGCTGACCACGAGCGTGCTGACCATGCGCACGATCATGGTGCGGAGATCTTCAAGGTGCTCGATAAAGGGCTTCTCGGCATCGCCTTCGCCGCTGAGGTTCAGCGCGACCTTGTCACGGACGGAAAAGACTTTTTTGAGGATACCTTGCCACATGGGGGAGATTTGGGGGACGGAGAGCTAGCGATGAATTGAATCAAAGCAAACCCTTGGCCGCCATCCGCGCGAAAAGCGCCAATGACAGGGCGTTGGTGATCTCGTTTTCCGCGATCATCCTCCGCAGCTCTCCTGCACTGACGAAACGCACGGAGCTGATGTGCTCGCTGCCCTCCGGTTCCGGCTGGCCCACGACGCACACGGGTTCCGCGTGAAGCAGGTAAACGCACTCGTCGGTGAATCCTTGCGAAGGAAGATACCAGCCCATCGGCGTGAGCCGCCCGGCAGCGGGATCGAGAGCCAGCCCAGCCTCCTCACGCAGCTCGTTGAGGGCCGTGGCCACGATGCTTTTGCAGGTCGTTTCCGTGTCGATCTGCCCGGCGGGGAACTCCCACATCGTCTCCCGCACTGGAAGCCGCTCCTGCGAAATGAGCACAAATCGGCCGTCCGCCAGCCTCGGGGCGATGGCGACGGCCGCCTTCCGCCCGACGACCAGCCAGGGCTGCGGCTTCTCCCGCCGGCCGGGCGTGAGGTAGTGGTTCAGATCCACGCTGACATGCGGATTGTCGAACTTCCGCTCACTGCTCACGATCTCCCAGCCGGGTTCCGAGCCGGGTTGGAAGAGGGGAAAGTCAGGGCAGATGGGGGCGGGCATGCCGTCATGTATCCTCGGAGCACGGCCTGTCCAATCTTGCCAGCCTGCAAAGCCGCACTAACCTCGCGCCCCCATGCTTCTCTATCGCACCTCCAACGGCTTTTTTGTGCAAAACGGCTCCGCCTGGCATCTCGTGCCCGCTTCGTCCTGGGACGAGCTTTTTAACCGAAACGACCTCGCGGCATATCTTGCGCAGGTGGCAGCCTCCAGTCCAGCCGTCGCAGCGCTTTCGGCGGAGACGATCCTGGCTCCGATCGGCACCCAGGAGGTGTGGGCGGCGGGCGTGACCTACTTCCGCAGCCGCACGGCCCGCATGGAGGAATCGAAGGACGCGGGTGGAGGCAGCTTTTACGACCGCGTGTATGCCGCCGAGCGGCCGGAGATCTTCTTCAAGGCCACGCCGCAGCGGGTGGCGCATCCAGGGCAGGCGATGCACCTGCGTGGTGACTCAAAATGGATGGTGCCTGAGCCCGAGCTGACGCTCGCGATCAATGCCGCGGGCCAAATCATCGGCTTTACCGTGGGAAATGACCTCTCCTGCCGCGACATCGAGGGCGAGAATCCGCTGTACCTGCCACAGGCCAAATGCTTCAAGCTCTGCGCCGCGCTCGGGCCGGCGGTCTTGATCCAAAACGAACCGCTGGCTCCCACGACACGCATTCATCTGCAAATTGACCGCAATGGGGCCGCCGCCTTCGAGGGCGAAACGACGCTCGCCCAGCTCAAGCGGACGCCTGCGGAGCTGGCGGGCTTCCTCTACCGCGACAACACCTTTCCCCACGGGGCTTTCCTCATGACCGGCACCGGCATCGTGCCCGGTGACGAGTTCACTTTGAAGAGTGGTGATGTCGTGAAGATCACGATCGACGGCATCGGCACGCTGGTGAATCCGATGGCTTGATCCCGGGCCGCGACGGGCTCACTCCTCCATCCGCCCGAGGTAGGTCACCGCGCCCGTTTCGCTGTTGCGGCGGGTCACGATGATGATCTCGGCTCGTTTATCTCCCACCCAGCCGACGCTGGTGATGCGGCGCAGGGTCGTGTCGTCGTCGTTCAGGATGGCGCGGAGGGAATTGGCCTTGTCGCCGGCCAGGCCGAGGAGTTGGTAGGACTCCGTGTCACCGATGCGGCGGTCGTCTTCGGTGCCGGGAATGCCGTCGGCACCATCGCGCTCGCGGATGAAGCGTGTCACGTCGTTCTCCGAACTGCCGGTGATGGCGAGCAGTACATCCTTGAAGACGGTGCGCAGGTCGATCTGGCCTTCGCCATAGACGCTGAAGTATTCGCGCCAGTCCGGCTTTTTGCGGTCCACAGCATCCATGCCACGCACGAGGAGCATCTCATCCACGCGGAGGAAGCCCTGGTTCCGTGGCGAGTCGAAGATGCCAAGGTTCTGGTAGTATTCCTCCTCCGCGCCGTTGGCCCTGGCGTTGTTGTCGTTGTCCACCCAGTCCGCCAGCGAGTCCGCGGCGATGCCGGCTTCCTCGGCGTTGAGCTGCCAGTAAATGAGGAGGTTGTAGATGGCCTCGCGCAGACGCTCATCGGTGGCGTAGTTGATGGGGATGCGGGCACCTTCGTAGTTGATGACCACGTCAAAGCCGCTGTTCTCGCTGATTTTTTGCTTCAAGACGAGGTCACCGCGTCGCGTGTTTGGATGCAGGCCCACCGCGAGACCGCTTTCGGCCAGATGCAGCGCTTTGAATTGATACGCCGCCTCCACGCTCTCCGCCGCGCTGGCCCGAATGTATTCCACCACACCGAGCACGGTGATGGACATGAGCAAGATGGCCCAGATCATGAGCATCAGGGCGGAGCCGCGATCGAAGCGACGAGGAGGACTGAAAACTGAGAACTGAAAACTTAAAATTGGAAATTGGCTGGCGCAGGTATTCGCGTGCCGAGTTGCAGGCGAAGCCTTTCCAATTTTCAGTCTCCAGTTTTCAATTTTCATTTTTCAGTCGTTTGGATCTTCAGTTTCCGCCGCCCTGAGGTCGTCCGTCGCCACCACCGCCGGGAGGTCCACCTCCGCCGCCACGAGGTCCGCCGCCTCCTCCATCGCCACCGCGACCTCCGCCTCCGCCAGGAGCCCCGCCGCCACCACCACCTGCCGCAGTCGGGCCGCTGGTGTTGGAAGTATTGGATGAGCTGGACGACGACGTGCCGCTCGGCTCCCTTCCAGCCGTGATGGTGATCACCGGCACACCGAAGACCATGCGGATGGGCTGGGTGCGGTTTTTGAGGGTCAGACTGCCTTCGATGAGGTCAGGCCATTCGGTCTTTTCCCACTCTTCATACCACGTTTTGTCCTTCTCGACGTAGAAGCGCCATTTGAAGGCGATCACGTCCGGCAGCAGCGGCATCCAGTAGCGGCCTTCCTCATCGGGCGCGTAGATGCCGGTGGTCTCCTGGCGGATGCCGTTTTGCGGGTCGTTCTCGGGGATCAAGTCCTCGCGGGAGAGGCTGAGGTAGTGAATCGGCATGCCCGCGTCGTCGGTGATCTCGTCCGGGTGCGGGCGCAGGCGCAGGATGGTGTCTTTGAAGGTGATGGGATGCGCACCGGCCGGAAAACAATCCGGCGAACCCGCAATGGTCAGCTCCTGAATCACCGGCTCGGTCGTTTGCACGAGTTTCAGCGTCAGCGTGGCCGTGGCGGGCAGGGAGGCGAAGGCGCGACGGCTCAACTCGATGAAGCGATTCACCGAATCACTCTCCCGCTGCGTCCGCTCGATCTCTGCCGCCGACTGCACGGAGCCGCGGATGATCGCAAACAGCGTCACCGTGATCATCGATAGCAGCGTCAGGCCGATGACGACCTCGATGAGTGTGAAAGCAGAGGGCGAAGCGATCCACGCCCTTCGCCCTGCTCGCGGGCTATTACTGGGCGGGTTTGTATACATAAACGCTGAGGGTGGCCTCCTCCGGCACGCCGTTGAATTCGGACGTGGCCTTGATGGTGAGGTTGTAGAGATCGGAAAGGGTGCTGCCGTTGGTGGTGCGCAGGCTCACAGGCTCGGTCGTGCTCGTGTAGGTGATGCCGTAAGTCGTATCCATGTAGGACGTGCTCATTTCCTTCAGCGGCTTCCGCCGGACCTCCTCGAAGAAGTTTCGCATGCCCACGCGGATGATGTGGTCACGCTTCAGCAGATTGGCGGTGTCGAGGGATTGATTCAGCGCCTTCGCGAGCCCAAGCACCGCGATGGAGAAGATGGTGATCGCCAGAACAAGCTCGAAAAGGATGTAGCCGCGGGGGCGGAATGACGAATGACGAATGCGGAAGGACGAATGGCAGCGCCCCTCACCCCCGCCCTCTCCCCGCAACGGAGCCGAATGGCTTTCTGCGCTCCCTCGCGGGGAGAGGGAGATGGCTTTCGGGTCCCTCTCCCCGCTG
>JBKCXA010000248.1:0-6952 GCA_046316935.1 Prosthecobacter sp. | reverse complement strand
GCAGCATTGCTCGCCCGTTTTGAGCGCAAGAAGCGTCAAAGGCACGCCGATGTGATTGTTGAGATTTCCGAAGGTGGAACGCGTGACGAACTTTTTCGACATCACGACCGCGGTGAGGTCTTTGGTCGAGGTTTTGCCATTCGAGCCGGTAAGGCCAACGATGATCGGATTGTGCTGCTGGCGATAACCGCGAGCCATCAACTGCAGCGCCACCAAGGTGTCATCGACCTCCAAAACGGGGCACGGCAGCGTTCCCCAAGCCGGATCGATCTTGCTGACCACCACCGCCGAAGCACCGGCAGCGGCCGCTTGCGGCACAAAGGTGTGCGCATCGAACTTTTCGCCGATGAGAGCAACGAACAGGTCTCCCGCGGCCACTTTGCGCGTGTCCGTGCTCACGCTCTCGACCAGACGCGAAGCATCTCCGTGCACGGTGGCGTGCGCGTAGTCGGCGAGAGTGCTGAGAGCTGTCGGTGACATGAAAAAGATTAGAATCGGCGGTCTGGAGGTGGGCCGAAGCCGCCACGCATCGCTTCGCGTTCGGCTTCACGCTCTTCGCGTTCTTGGGCGCGGGCGGTCTTGGTGTGGAAGAGGAGCTGGCGGGCGACCTTGCGGTCGTCGAATGGATGTTTCTTGCCCTGAATGTCCTGGTAGTCCTCGTGGCCTTTGCCCGCGATGACGATGATGTCGCCCGGACGGGCATTCTCGATGGCAATCTGAATGGCCTGACGGCGGTCGGCGATCACCGCGTGGCTGTTCGGGCGGGCAAAACCGGCCTTCGCATCATTCAAGATGGCCTGCGGGTCTTCCGTGCGCGGATTGTCGGAGGTGAGCACGCAGATGTCGCTGCCCTGTTCGGCCGCGGAGGCCATTTTCGAGCGTTTGGTGCGATCACGATCTCCACCACAGCCGAAGACGGTGATGATGCGGCCGGGGCGCAGGGCACGAACGGTCTTCAAAGCATTCACGATGCCATCGGGCGTGTGCGCATAGTCCACGAAGATCTGGAAGCGCGTGGTGGTATCGGTGACGCGTTCGAGGCGTCCGGGCACCTGCGGAGCCTTTTGCATGTTCGCGATGGCTTCGCGGAGATTCAGGCCGGAACTGCTCACGGCAGCGAGAGCAGCCAGCGTGTTATAAACATTGAAATCGCCGATCAGCGGCGTGCGCACGAGGAAGCTGCGTCCTTTGGCATCGAGCTCAAACTGCGTGCCCGTCATGTCGTAGCGCACGTTGTTCGCACGGAAGTCATTTCCGACGCTGAAGCCGTATTTGATGACGCGGCCGGTGCTGGCGAAACGTTCGATCAGTTTGCGACCCCATAGATCGTCTCCATTGATGATCAAACTCGCACGCGGCGTGTCGGCGGCGATTTGGAAGAGCTTCACCTTCGCCTCGAAATACTTCTCCATCGTGCCGTGGTAGTCGAGATGGTCCTGAGTGAGGTTCGTGAAGATGGCGGAGGCAAACGGCAGGCCATGGGCGCGATGCTGATCGAGCGCGTGAGAGGAAACCTCCATGGCGCAGGCACGGCAGCCATTGCCGCGCATCTGGGCGAGCAGACTCTGAATCTCCAACGACTCGGGCGTGGTATGCGTGGCGGGCACCTGCTGGCCGCCGAGGTCATAAAAAATGGTGCCGAGCAATCCGCAGCGCATCTGGCCGAGATTCATCAAATGATGCGCGAGGAAGGCGGTGGTCGTTTTGCCATTCGTGCCGGTGATGCCGATGATCGTCATGTTTTTCGCCGGATGGCCGTTCAAGGCCGCGGCGGCATCGGCGAGCGCGATGCGCGAGTGACGCACATGAATCCACGGCGTGGTGCAACCATCCGGTGGAGCTTGTTCTGCAATGATGGCGGCACAACCGGCCTCGATGGCCTTCGGGATGAAGGTGTGGCCGTCCACACTGCTGCCACGCAGCGCCACGAAGGCGATGCCGGGTCCTGCTTTGCGTGAGTCGTAGGCGAGGTCGGTGATCTCCGTGTCCAGCGAACCGCTGGTCATGGGCTTGTCGAGATGAGGGATGAGATCGCGAAGAGTCATTTTATTGCTGGCCTCCTTTTTGCGCGAGGTTCATGCGCTTCTGGTGGCGGGTGGCGAGATGGTGCAGCGTCTCGCGCACGACCTCGGCAAAGATGGGACTGGCGACCTTGCCGCCGCGGATGTCGTGATGATCCTTCGCCACCGGATCATCGAGCATCACGACGCAGGTGACCTTCGGACTCTCCACCGGCGCAAAACCCGCGAAGGAGGTCACATAATGATTCGGGATGTATTTGTTAAGCTTGTCGTCGTAACGCACCGAGGTGCCCGTCTTGCCCGCGACACGAATTTCCGGCGCGAGTGACGCACGCTTGCCAGTGCCTTCGAGCACGACGCCTTCGAGGAAGTCACGCAGATGCGCCGCAGTGGCCGCGGTGCAGGCCTGGCCGACGGGCTGCGGCGGCACATGCTCCACCTTCCCTTCCGGCGTGGTGATGCGGTCGATGATCCGCGCCTGCATCAGCGTGCCACCATTGGCGACCGCACCGTAAGCCAGCGCGACATGCAGCGGCGTGGTGTTGAGGTTGTAGCCGACGCAGACGTTCTTCTGCGTGGGATTGCTCCACTTGCCCATCGGCAGGATGCCGGGCTGCTCGCCGCTGAGGCCGATGCCGGTGCGCTGGCCAAAGCCGAAGCGCTTCGCGTAATCGAGCAGCGAATCGCGGCCGATGCGCTTGAAGATTTTGTAGGTGCCGATGTTGCTGGAGTGGACGAGCACGCCTTTCACGGTCTGGCGGCCATTCGATTCGTCGTCGTTGATCCAGACCTTGAGCTTCGGCTCAAACCAATGCCAGTCTTCGCAGTCGATGATCTCGGTGGGCGTGACTTTTTTCATGTCGAGCGCAGCTGCGAGCGTGACGATCTTGAAGGTGGAACCGGGCTCGTAGAGGCCGCCGTGCACATGATTGGTCCAGGTGGACTCATCCGGGTTCTCGCTGTCACGATGCGGACGTGCGGCGGCGGCGAGGATGGAGCCGGTGAAAGGATCGGTGACGACAATGACGACGCGTTTGGCCTGATGGGACTTCCATTCGCGCTCGCAGATGCCCTCGACGATGTCCTGGAGCTGCATGTCGATGGTGAGATGGATGTCGTGGCCGTTGCGCGGCTCTACGACCTTGCCGCGGTAGGCCGGCAGCTCATTGCCCGAGCGGTCACGCTCAATGAACTGCTCGCCCGAAACGCCCGAGAGCATGCCGTCCATGAGCTTTTCGACGCCCCACAGGCCGTGGTTGGTCTTCGTGTCTGTGTCGCCAATGAAGAGCGAGATGCGGTCCTTTGCTGGAAAAGTGCGCTCAACGACCGGGCGGAGATAGATGCCGAAGAGACGCTCTTTTTTGAGCACTTCGGCGATCTGCTCAGCACGCTCGTCTTCGATGAGTTTTTCGAGAATGACCTCGCCTTTGTCGGCGGTGATTTTTGTCAGCACCTCGTCCTTCGGCAAAGAAAGCACGGGAGCGAGCTTTGTGGCGATGTGATCGTGATACGCGGCGAGCGTCTCGGCATCCGTCATCGTCTCGCGGATCTCGATGGCCTTCACCCCGCGCAGCGTGGCGAGGCGATGACGCACGGTGACGATCTCACGCAGGTGGGCGCGGTCGGTGTAGAGCTCGCTGAAGGCCTCGTCGAAGGCGAGGAAGTCGTCGTTGAAGTCGCGAATGGTGCCGCGATGCGCCGGCAGGGTGATGTGGCGCTGGTATTTGTTCGCGGCGAGACCGGCGAGGCGAGGCGACTCCTTGATCTGAATGACCGCGAGCTTCCACGTCACAATAGAAAAGCCAGCCAGCAGCACAAACAACAACCCCATCATGCGACGGCACAGCGGGCGGTCGCGGCGGAGCTGAGTGTGATCTGGGAGGGGCTGGCTCAAGGTGCAGGAGTGTTTTGCGCGAGAGCGCGGGCGACGGGAATCGCGGCTGGGACAGGCGCTTCATCCGTGCTCAAGGCGACGGCGGTGGGCGCGGGAGCGGCGGCGGGCATGACGAGGATGCGGCCCTCATCGAGCGGGCGGAGCATCGTGGCGATCTTGGTGAGGCGCGGCTGCACTCGCTGCGAGGCAAAGGCCTTCTCTTTGAACTGCGCGAGCTTTTCGATCTCCGTGCGCAGCAGGCGGATTTCATCCTCCACCTTCCGCTGCTCCTCGCCGAAGGCCCGGACGCGGTTCTTGCCCACCACGATGCCGAGCCCGGCGAGCGCGAGCGAGGCCACCACGACGATGATCGCGGTGATGGCGGTCAGGCTGAGGCTGTTCCGATAGCGGGTGGTACGACGGGCTTTCATGATGGCAGGCGTTCGACGACACGCAGGCGGGCGCTGCGGGCGCGGGGATTGAGTTCGAGCTCGGCCTCGGAGGCCTCGATGGGCTTCCGCGTGATCAATTTGAGCACGCAGTCCGGATTCGGCCGCGGCGCGGGCCACTCCGGGCGGTCCAGCTCGGGCGCGGAAAGGTGCGCGAAGGTCTGTTTGACGATGCGGTCCTCCAGCGAGTGAAAGGTGATCACCGCGAGGCGTCCACCGGGCTTCAGCCACTTCGGCGCGGCCGCGAGAAAATCCCGCAGCGCGGCGAGTTCGTCGTTAACGGCAATACGCAGCGCCTGAAACACGAGCGTGGCCGGATGACGCTTGCCACGCTTCGGCGAAGCTGCGGCGACGATCTCCGCGAGCTGCGTCGTCGTCTGGATGAGGCGTGACGAGCGGGCCTTCACGATGGCGCGGGCAATGCGGCGGGCGTTTGACTCCTCACCATACTCGAAAAAGATGCGCACAAGCTCCTCCTCGGCGGCGGTATTGATCACATCAGCGGCGGTTTGATCCGCATCGGTATCCATGCGCATGTCGAGCGGCGCATCTTTATTAAAGGAGAAGCCGCGGGCACCGTCATCGAGCTGGTGGCTCGACACGCCGATATCGACCAGCATGCCGTCAAAGCCGGACACGCCGGCCTCTTCGACGATTTGCGGGAAATGGCGGAAGTTGCCGCGCAGGGCGCAGAAACGGTCGGCGTAGCTTTTCAGACGGGCGTTGGCATAAGCGAGCGCCTGCTCGTCCTGGTCCATCGCCACCACACGGGCTCCTCGCTGCAAAAGCGCCTCGCTATGGCCGCCACCACCGAGCGTCCCATCAAAGATCAACCTGCCAGGGGCTGGCTGAAGAGCCTCGATCGTCTCCGCGAGCAGCACGGGAAGGTGGTAAAAAGGCAGGTTCCGTTGGCCCAGAGCCGAGCCATGGCCGCTCTCGGGCCCCGGAGCCCCGCCGGGGCCGCCGCTGGAGAACCGAGCCTCGCCCAGACCGCGACTGGTCGGCACAAAGTCATCCATCGCATCCGCCGCGCCGAACCACGGCCAGCCGCCAACTTGGAAAACTGCACTCATTCTAGCAATCCTGCTGGCGATGGCCTTCAGGGCATTCCCCGACTCCGCCCGGAGACCGGCGGCGAGGGGGAATGGCGAGGCGAAAACAGCAGCGTGCATGACGGGAGAAAGAGGCTTGAGGCGATCCGGACCGCGAACCCCGAAAATTGAAGCCACACGATCCAGCTAAAAATTCAATTAATCCTTATAATCGATCTTTGTGAGCCTTTGCAACGCTCGTTTTGAGAATTTTTGCGGGCAGCGGAATTTCTGGAAAAGTAAGCACTTGAACACCCATAAGGCATAGAATTGCTCGCAAGGCTCCCGCGGCATTCAATCAGCCGCGCTGGCCCCTTTGAAGGTCGTTCGCCGTCGGCGCTGGCCCTTTTCCTATGCCTCATGTCCCTCGAGAATGCTCTGGAAGCCTTGATTTTCGGGCCTTCCAGCCGGGTTAGCCTCATTTTTCCTCCAACAGGAACCTCGACATATGGGAGGAATTCTTGTTAGCCTTCAAAAAATGTAAAATTCAACCACCACACCAACCATGGCCAAGAAACCAGCACCCAAGAAGGCACCCGCGAAAAAACCCGCCGCGAAACCTGCTCCCAAAAAAGCAGCGCCCTCCAAGAAACCTCCGGCCAAAAAACCCGCTCCAGCCAAAAAAACGGCACCAAAGCCTGCCCCAGCGAAAAAGCCCGCCGCCAAACCGGCTCCCAAACCTGCCGCGAAGCCTGCTCCGGCCCCAAAAGCCGCTCCAGCCCCCGCTCCTGTGAAGAAACCGGAACCCGCCCCGGTCTTCAAACCCGTCTTTGAATCTCCTGCGCCCGTCGCCGCTCCGGCCCCGGCGCCTGCACCAGCCCCCGCTCCCAAAGTGACCATTTCCAAAGGCTCCGCCCCCGCCGGCACGCCCCTCACCGTCTCCACCCAGGCCTCTGCTGGAGCCGCCGCGAATGGCAACACCCATCCCGCGAACATCCTCGTGCTCGTCAGCAGCGGTGGCTGGCCCGTGACCGACCTCTCGAAGGACAATTTCTCCCTCATGGAATACTTCGAGGTCCCCGGCCAGCAGGCTCCGTTCAGCAACAACATCACCTCCTTCCGCAACGTCGGCACCGGTGCCTACCTCATCCAGGTGAAGCCCATCAACAGCGCCCCCTGGCGCAGCGGCCACCACCTCGCCCAAATCATCGTCTCCTCCGATGACGACCGTCAGGGCCAGGGAGCCGTGAAGATCATCATCCGCTGATTTCAGACCACTCAAAACAACGGAAAGGACCGCGACATGCGGTCCTTTTTGTTTTTACTTTCCACCCTCAATGAACCGCCGCTCCTTCCTCGCCTCCACATTCGCCACCGCCGCTGCCTCATCTCTTTCCCGAGCCGCTGTGCTTGGTGGAAAGCTCCCCATCGGCCTCGATCACTTCTCCGTGCGTGCCACCGGCTGGAAAGCCGCTCAATACATCGACTACGCCGCTTCTTTGAAGCTAGACAAGATCTTCCTTTCCGAGCTCATCGTGTTTGAAAACTTTGAGGACGCCTATTTGAAGAGCCTCAAGG
>JBKCXA010000247.1:0-8416 GCA_046316935.1 Prosthecobacter sp. | reverse complement strand
TGTGCCGTGGGGGCTTTTCCTTTTTTGTTCGAGGCGGCCGCGGCTGGTTTTTTGGGTGCTTTGGCTTCGAGAGGAATCTCTGTCAGGCCTGTGAATCCGAGACAGGCGAGCAGGACTAGCGTGGTGTGTTGTTTCATGGGTGAAAGAGGCATGCTTCTAGCGCAAGCCGCATGCCCATGTCACGAAAAACCTTACCCCTTTGTAAGCAGCCTCAGCCGATCTCAAAGATGCCTTCGATCTCGACAGCAATGTTTCCCGGCAGTGAGCCCATGCCCACGGCGCTGCGGGCACCGATGCCGTGTTCCTCGCCCCATACCTGGCCGAAGAGCTCGCTGCAGCCGTTGATGACCTTCGGATGCTCGCCGAAGTCCGGCGTGCTGTTCACCATGCCGAGGAGCTTCACCACGCGCTTCACGCGGTCGAGGCTGCCGAGTTCCTTCTTCAGCGTGGCGAGCATGGCGAGGCCCACTTGCCGGGCGGCCTCTTTACCTTCTTCGAGGCTCATGTCGGCACCGACTCGACCGCAGATGTAGTCATCGGGGCCTCGGTAAGGACCGTGACCGGAGACGTAGGCCACATTGCCGACGATCACGACAGGCTTGTAAACGCCTCCACGCGGCGGAGCCGGAGGAAGAGTGAGGCCGAGGGAGAGGATCTGGTCTTCGGGAGTCATGCGTCGTTGAAGAGGTGTTTGTTTTTCCAAAAGTAGCTGAAGCCGGAAACCAGCGTCAACAGGGTGGTGAAATAGATGATCGCCGTGGGCACCCAGGCGGGCGTAAGAGCGAAAAGGGGCTTTGCAAAGCTAAACAGGGTCTCCGCCGAGGCACGCTGGACGAGGAACCAGCTCACGGTGATGATCTGCCAGACCATCTTGTGCTTGCCCAGCTTCTCCGCCGCCAGGATGGCCCCCTGCCCTGCGGCGATGAGGCGGATACCGGTGACGCAAAACTCCCGCGCCAGCACCACGATGGCGATCCAAGCGGGCAGATCCCCCAGATCGACGAGCAGGATGAATGCAGCGGCGATGAGCACCTTGTCCGCCAGCGAATCGAAGAGCTTGCCAAAGTTCGTCACGATGCCCCGTGAGCGGGCGATGGAGCCGTCGAAGTAGTCCGTGATCGACGCCAGCCCGAACACCAGCGCCGCGATCGAGAGATGATTCGACCACGGCAGATAAAAACACGCCACAAACACCGCCGTGAGGACAAGGCGGGCGAGGGTGATCTGGTTCGGAAGGTTCATTCGGGCGGGCTGCTTCTAGCGGGAGATGCCGGAGCGTGCAACGGGCGTCACGAGGAGTTTTCTGCTCGTTCATGGGAAAAAGTATTCGCTGGCGGAATTGACACCTCGCGGGCCATTTCTCAGAATCGCCGCCATGAAAATCATCCCCGTGCTCTGCCAGCGCTGCGGCGCTCCGCTCGATGTGGCGGATGAATCCGTCCGCTTCGTCACCTGCGCCCATTGCAGCACGCCGCTGGAGATCGTGCGAGAGGCCACGCAATCGCACTCGAGGATTCTGGAGCAAATCCAGGCCACCACCGAGGATCACGGCAGACGATTGAAGGTGATCGAACTGCAAAACGAACTGGAGAGATTCGATCGTGAGTGGGAAGGCCGGGAAGTGATGATCGATGGGGTGCTGCGATCCCATGAGGGCAGGAAGGACATGGTTCTGCTGGCCGTGCCGGTGGCAATGATCGCCTTGATCATGCTCGCCCTCGGCATTTCAAACTGGGATCTGGCAACCATCATCCTTTCCGTGATCCCCTTTTTTGGAGCGTGGTTCGTTTTCAGAGGCCTCCAGAAGACACGACGCGATCTTAAAGCGCTCGAAGACCTGGCGACGGCGCACCAGGTCCAGCGTCTTCAATTGGTGGAAGCCATCGATTCCGCAAGGCGCGAGGCGCAAGCCTGATCCTCACTCCTTCTCAAACAGCAGCCGCAGGCTGTTCAAGCACACGACTACCGTGCTGCCCTCATGCGTCAGCACGCCCAGCGTGAGCGGGACGATGCCAAACAGCGAAGCCACGGCCATGACGATGACGCTGCCGAGGGAGATGAAGATGTTTTGCTGGATGATGCGGCGGGCGTGTTCGCTGATGCGGCGGGCGGAGAGGAGTTTTTCGATCTTGTCCTGCATCAGCACGACATCGCTCTGTTCCAGCGCGGCATCACTGCCTCTCGCACCCATGGCGACGCTGACATACGCGGCGGCGAGACTGGGGGCGTCGTTCACGCCATCGCCGACCATGGCGACCTTGCGGCCCTGCTGCGTGAGCTCGCGGATGGCGGCCACTTTGTCCTCAGGATGCAATCCGGCACGCACCTCGCTGAGTCCAAGCTGCTTCGCGACCTCGGTAGCGGCGGCGCGGCGATCACCGGTGAGCATGATGGTGCGCACGCCGTCCTTCGCGAGGCTTTCGAGCACGGCGCGACTGCCGGGACGGACTTCATCTTTGAGCAAAATGCGGCCGACGATCTGCTCGTGCAGCACCCAGACCTCGCTGAAGCCCAGCGGCGCATCGGGGACACCCGCGAGCGCATCGCCGAGGGCGCTGTCTTTGACGAGTTCACGCCTGCCGACATAGCTGAGGCCGCTCTCGGTGCGTCCGCGCAGTCCCTGACCGGCGATGGAGTGAAACTCGGCCAGTTTCTCTGCCGCGAAGCCCTTCACTTGCCCATGGCGCGTGATGGCGCGGGCGCTGGGGTGATTCGAGTTCGATTCCAGATTCACCGCGATGCGCAACACATCATCTTCGCGGCCGGCGGGGAAGGATTCGATCTTCGTCACCTTCAGTTCGCCCTCCGTGAGCGTGCCAGTCTTGTCCATGGCGATCACATCCACCTCGGCGAGCTTTTCGATGGCGGCACCTCCGCGAAACAGAATGCCATGCCGCGCTCCCCACGCGATGGCGGCGAGAATGGCCGATGGACTCGACAAAACGAGCGCACAGGGGCTCATCACGACCAGCAGTGTCATCGCCCGATAAAACGACGACTTCGACGCGGCGGTGTTTTCAAAGGGCGGAATGCCAAAAACGAGCCACCACACGAAAAACATCAGCGCCACGATGCCGAGCGTGAGCAGCGTGTAACGCGTGCCAAAGCGATCCGTGAAGCGCTGGCTGGGTGCCCGCATCTTTTGCGCCGTTTGGATCAGCGTGATGATTTTCGCCAGTGAGCTTTGCGTGGCCGGTTTATCGACGCGCACCTGCACGAGGCCCCACAGATTCAGCGTGCCGCCAAAGATGGCAGCGCCGGTTTCCTTCGTGATTGGCATGGCCTCGCCGGTGAGCGTGGATTCATCCGCCGCCGTGAGGCCGGAGACGACAGTGCCATCCACCGCGAAGAGTTCATCCGGCTTCACCACGATGACATCGCCGATGCGCAGCGCCGCCACGCCGCGATCTTCCGTCGTCCCATCCGGCAGCAGCACGTGCGCAAACTTCGGCGCGGCCTTCGTCAGCGCATTAATCTCCCGGTGCGTGCGGTAGAGCACGAAATGCTCCAAAGCGCCGCTGGTGGAGAAAAGGAAGAGCAGCAGCGCCCCTTCCTCCCACGCCCCAATCGCCACCGCACCCAGCGCGACCGCGAGCATGAGGAAATGCACATCGAGCCGTCCTTCGCGGATGTTTTCCCACGCGTCCTTCGCCGCATCCCAACCGCCGGAGATGAGTGAAATGCCAAACAGCATCTGCGAGACCCACATCGGTGCATCGGCGAACTTTTCGACCAGATAGCCCGTAACGAGTGCGAGGCCGCAAACAGCCGCCTGCATGGCCAGCGTGCGCCATTCGTCATCGCTTTCCTGCTCCATCTCATCCGCCTCCGGCCACTCAAACTCACGCCACTTCCAAAACGTGGGCGCGGTGGGACATGAGGGCTTCTCGATCTGCACCACGCCGCTCTTTTGGCTCACTTCGAGCATGGCGGTGTGTTCCGGGACGGTCTTGAGCCACTTCGCATCAATCGTGCGCAGCACCTCGGCGAGCTTCGTTTCGAGCAAATCTCCATCGACGCGCCCCAGCGTGGCCATCTCGACCTTCTTCGAAGCCGGATCGAGCCGGATCGCCTCCACGGAGGGCTCATCGAGCAGGAAGGACTCGAGAGCGAGCATCCAGGAGGTGTAGGGGGTGTTTGGCATGAACAAATGGCAAAGGCTAATTCAGGATGCGGCAAAACTCGCGCAAGTCCTGCCACGGCGGAGCAGAATCGGGATACCCCTTGTGCCTGACAACACCTGTCTTGGCATTCACAAAGATGTCTGGTTGCGCTCTTCCAGCGTAGCCTACCACTGTCAAAGCTCGCCACCGGCTTCTATCGCGAATGACTGGGAAGTTTGTTCCACACGCCCCCTCGTAGCGGGCGAAATAAAGCGTGGCAAGAATGTCGGCCTCCGCTGCATCAACTCCATCAGCAAGATTGATGCTCTCGAATTGAGCCTTCAATGAACGGCTTTCCTCGAATGCATAACTCTTTGGAACGACTGGCTCGGAAATCGAGCAGCCAACCATGAGAATGGCGGCTAGCACAGCGCATAACCTATTGAAAAATGCACGCTTCATTCATTCGTGACCTCCGGATACTGCTGCCGCAGGAAGATCAGGTCTGCGAGATCCTTCTCACGGTAGGTTTTGCGTTTCATACGCCAGAGCAAGCCTGGGGAGGCAAAGGGGATAGGCACGCCTGCCACCTCGCGAATGACGATATCCTTGGATGCCTCGGCGTAGTCGATGCCCGAGGCGGACTTCATGAGGTCAATGGTGATCTCATCGGCCACGCGAACGACAGTGTATTTTTCCACCTCGCCAGGCTGAAGGTGCAGCACAGCTTTGTCGGGCAATGATTCGAGGCAGCGATAGACTTTGGCCTCGTTTTCAGAGCTGGTGTCAAATAACAGATCGAGATCACCGGTGGTTCGGCTGTAGCCCGCATACATGATGGCGAAGCCGCCCACGATCATGTAACGCGCCCCGCTGGCGTTCAGCAGACGGCACATGGCGACCAGATCGTCCTCGGTTGGAGCACGCGATACTAGCTCGCCCTCTTGCGGTTCATCATTTTCGTCATCCATGCGTCCGCCTCCTCGTGGGTTTTAAAACGATAGACGCCACGCGGGCAGATACCGCGTTTTTGACCTGCCATGACCTGATTGAGCGTCTTTTGCAGTCCGGCTCCCGATGGCGGCACGCGGCGGCCCACGGTCTTGCCGATGAATTCCTCCACATTGACGACGGGTCTGGGCTGCATGCTAGGAGGCTAAAGCGCTTCGGGGCGCATTTCAATCGCTGTCTGGCACCTCACGCGATCTTCACCACGCCCACGGTCGTGTTGTCCTGGCGCTCGTAGTTGATGCGGCGGATGGCGAAGATGATGGCGTCGGCGATCTTGTCGGCGGTTGTGTGCTTGCCGAAGGCGAGGAGTTCTTCCAGGGCCTTGTCGCTGAGGGTGAAAATGCCGTCGCTGGCACCGATGATGATGTCGCCCTTTTGCAGGGCGATGGGATGCGGAGGCGAATCGATCATCGCCATGGGCATGCCGAGCAGGGCGGATTGCAGGGTGTGGCGGTCGGGATGGTTCGCGGCCTCCTCAGCGGTGATTTCGCCGCGTTTGGCACGCTCTTCGATGAGCGGGGCGAGCGAGTGGTCCTGATTGATGCGGTTCAGTTTCCCTTCGCGGAAGAGGAAGAGCGGCGAATCGCCCACGCTGATCCATTCCATCCATTTTTGCGTCACCAGCACACCGATCATTGTGGTGCCCATCGGCGGGGCCACGGCAGGCATGCGGTCGGTGATGTAGCCGAGCGTGCTGTTCGCGGTTTGCAGGGCGTGATGAAGCTTGTCCGCCGGATGGCCGTCCACTTCGTGGTAGGCACGCACAAAGGCATTCACGCCGATGTAACTCGCGACACTGCCACCGGCATGAGCACCGAGACCATCGCCGACGACGAGCATGAGGCGTTCCAAGCTGCGCTCGCCCGGCTCAGCGGCATCCGCGAAGGCATAATAGTCCTCCTGATTCTCACGACGGCCGCGATACTGGCGGGCGGCAAAGTCCTGCTCTTGGATGAAGGCAGCGTCCGTGACGGCGTCGGCGACAAAAACGGGGGCGGTCTTGTTGGCTTGGGGGGGCTTGATGTCGTCGGTGATCACTCGGCGCTGAACTGGAAGGAGGTGGTGCTTTGATAGACATCCCCGGGATGCAGCACCACGGACGGGAAGGCGGGCTGGTTCGGGCTGTCGGGATAGTGTTGTGTCTCAAGGCAGAATCCGTGGCGCTTTTCATACACATGGCCGCCCTTGCCGGCCACGCCTTTGAGATGGTTTCCGGTGTAAAACTGCACGCCGGGCTCCGTCGTCATCACCGTCATGACACGACCGCTCTTCGGATCGCGAACCTTCGCGGCCAAGCGCATGCCGCTGCCGGCACGGAGGATGTAATTGTGATCGTAGCCCTTGCCCTGCACGAGTGCTTTGAAGTCCGAACCGATGCGGCTGCCGATCTTCAGCGGCACATTGAACTCCAGCGGGGTGCCTACGACGGTCGCGATCTCGCCGGTGGGGATCAAAGCGTCATCCGTGGGCGTGTACTCGGTGGCGGCGATCATCATCTCGTGGCCCAGCACATCGCCGCTGCCCTCGCCGGCGAGGTTGAAGTAGCTGTGGTTCGTGAGGTTCACGACGGTGGCCTTGTCCGTCGTGGCGCGGTATTTGATCTCGAGGGTGTTGTCCGCCTTCAACGTGTAGGTCACGAGGCATTCGAGCGTGCCGGGAAAGCCTTCCTCGCCATCGGGGCTCGTGTAGCGCATCTCCACGCCCACGTTGTCGCCTTTTTGGAAGTCCGAGGCCTTCCAGACCTTCTTCGCAAAATTCTCGATGCCGCCGTGGATGTGGTTTTTGCCCGAGTTCGCCGTCACCTGCACCTCCTGGCCGTTGAGCTTGAATTTCGCTCCGCCGATACGGTTCGCGTAGCGACCGGTGAGAGCGCCGAAATGCGGATGCTTGCCCAAGTAAGGCTCCAGCGTGTCAAAGCCGAGCACCACATCGGCGAGTTGGCCTTGTTTGTCCGGCACGCTCAGCGCCACGATGATGCCGCCGTAGTTCGTTATCTTCGCTTCCATGCCCGCGGCGTTCTTCAGCGTGAAGAGCCTCACTTTTTCGCCCGCGGCGGTTTTTCCCCACGCCACCGAGTCCACGGAAGCCTTCTCCGCCGCCATCGAAACGACGGCGAGCAGGCAAAAATAGAAAACGGGCACGAAACGGCTCATGGTGGGTTGGGAGCGGCGATTTTGGCGGGGGGCGGGTGCCAGCGCAAGGAGTGAAAATTGCGCTGGGTGCCTGTTTTCATGTAACCTCCGCCGCCGCAGTCCTCAGGCAAAGGGTGGCAGTCGCTCTCAGCGAGTGCGAAACCACCTGAAACTCATGAAAAACTGGAAAACCAAATTCTTTGGCGACAACGCCTTCAACTTCTACGGCTGGAATTTTGCCGCCGTGCTCGTTCTGGTCGGCTCTGTCCGCTATGTGCTCGCGGCGGCGCGTGCCGAGTCGGCTGTGGTCATGCAGCGAGATCTGCTGATCGCCATCTACATCGTGCTGCTCGGCTGCTTTGGCCTGCTGCTGCAAAACTACCTTGCCCGGCTGGCCGCGAAGCTGGAAGAGAAGACGAAATCCCTCTCTCCAGCCCCCGATCATGAGTGATCCACTTCACGGTCTCGATCCCGCCGGCCTCATGGCCGCCGCGGCCATGCCGACCGATGGCGATGCGGACACGCTGCCGCTCCAGCGAACCGATCTGCCCACGCAGGCGGAGATCGCCGCGGCGTTTCCCGATCTCGAAATCCTCGGTCTCATCGGCCACGGCGGCATGAGCGCGGTCTTCAAAGCACGCCAGCCACGGCTCGATCGCGTCGTTGCGCTCAAAGTGCTGCCAAAGTCCCTCGCGGCCACGCCGGGCTTTGCGGAGCGTTTCAACCGAGAAGGCCGTGTGCTCGCACGTCTCAGCCATCCCAGCATCGTCACCGTGCATGATTTTGGCAGTGTGGTGCAGTCCTCTGGACTGCGCTCAGATGAGTCCGGAGGACTCAACCACACTCAAAGCCAGCCTCTGCACTACCTCATCATGGAGTTCGTCGATGGCGTGAATCTCCGCCAGGCCATGCGAGCAGGCCGTTTCACGCCGGAGCAGGCTTTGAAGATCATCCCGGCCATCTGCGATGCGCTTCAGTTCGCCCACACGCAGGGCGTTTTGCATCGCGACATCAAACCGGAAAACATCCTGCTCGATACGACCGGCCGGGTGAAGATCGCCGACTTCGGCATCGCGAAGATTCTCGATGAAAATGGCGGCGACATGGTGCTGACACAAAGCGGCGCCCAGCTCGGCACCGCGCCCGAGATGGCCCCGGTGCAGATCGAGC
>JBKCXA010000246.1:0-8246 GCA_046316935.1 Prosthecobacter sp. | reverse complement strand
GCCCACCATCATCAGCCGCTGCCAGCGCTTTGACCTGCGCCGCATCCCGAATGCCATCATCGCGAAGCACCTGCTGCACATCGCCGAGCTCGAGGGCGTGCAACTCGATGAAAAAGCCGCCTTCGCCATCGGCAAAGGCGCGGAAGGCGGCATGCGTGATGCGCAGTCCATGCTCGACCAGCTCGTGGCCTTCTGCGGGGCCCACATCACCGAGCGGGATGTGCTCGACATCTTCGGCTTCACCGCGGGCGAGACCGTGGCACAGCTTGCTCGTTGCATCCTCGAAAGCGACACCGTGAACGCCCTGCGTGCCGTGCATGATCAAAGCGAGGCCGGCAAGGACCTCTCCCGCCTGCTGGGCGATCTCATCCAGCACTTCCGCACGCTTTTGGTGCAGCAGGCCGATCCCGAGGCCGCCTCGGAGGATCTCAGTCCCGAGTTGGTCGACGAAATCGCCGCACAAGCACAGATGGGCAGCACCGAGCAGCTCCTCCGGGTCGTCGATGGCCTCGCCGATGTCGATGCCCGCATGCGCTGGGCGAGTAATAAACGCCTTCACTTTGAACTCGGCGTCATCGCCGCGGTGCAAAGCCTCAACGAGGTCTCCATCAGCGATGTCATTGAAGCCCTCGATGGCGGCTCGTTGCCTCCCTCCACGCCTCGCGTGGCTCCCGCGCCGCGTCCAGCGCCCGCCCCGCGTCCTCAACCGGCTCCAAGACCCGTCGAGAACACCATTCGCGAAGAACGCCCTTTCGTTCCCGCCCCGGCTCCCACTCCGCCTCCGACTCCTGCTCCGTCTCCCCCTTCCCCACCCGCCATCGCCAAAGCCGAGCCACCACCACCTCCTCCCGAGCCCGCTCCCGTCGAGTCCCTCGACGACATCGACCTCTGGCCGCGCTTTGTTTCGCTCGTGCAGGAACGCCGACCGCTCGTCCTCTCGTGGGTACAGGCCGGCACGATGCTCGGCATCCAGCGCAACACGATCAAAGTGGGCTTTCCCACCTCCGAAGGCTTTGCCCGCGACAGCCTGATGCGCCCCGCGCAGATCAGCTACCTCGAAGGCCTCATCTCCGAGCTCACGGGCAAGACGATGAAATTTGAGTTCGTCCTCGATTCGAGCCTCCAAGCGCCCGCGTTCTCCGAAATGGGCCTCGGCCTGCTTGATGAGCCTCCGCCACCTCCCGCGCCGAAAAAGCCCGTCGAGCCCGAAAAGCCCAAGGTGGAAGCCAAAAAGGAAGAACCGAAGCCCGAGGCTCCCACCGAGCCCGAAAAGCCGCAGGTCGATGAGAGCTTTTACCAAGACCCGCTCATCCTGAAAGCCGTCGAGATCTTCAAAGCCCGCCTCGTCACCACTTGAAGGCCTGAGCGGCATGGCCTGTTGCCCCTGTGGGAACCGGTTCACGACACCACCCAACAAAAAGCCCGGCGGCCTTTCGACCGCCGGGCGTGTGAGGTTCAAACCGTCGCGATTAGATGCCCGCGGCGCTGTATTCCCATCCGGAGCGGACGGCGGCGCGTTTGATCATCTTGTTCGCCTCGGCGTTGTCGGACTCCTGCTTGGCGCTGTCCCAGCCGATGACCTTGCCCGGATTGCCGATGGCGAGGTTGCCGAGGAGGCAGAGCTTGGTGAGGGGCACGGAGTAGTCGAAGTTGCTGCCGGCGAGCTTGTCCTGCTCGATGGCCTTGACGAGCTCGAGCTGCGGCTTGCCGGGGGCGAGGGAACGCTCGAGGGTCTTGGGCGTTTCCTTGAAGAACTTGGCCAGTTTGGGGCGGTTGCCGACGACTTCGAGAGCTTCGCAGTAGTCGCCGGGGTTGAGGATGGTGTCCTCGTCGCCCACGATCATGAAGCCGCCGATCATCTTGTTGAAGTCGCGACCGTCTTCGAGCTTCGCCGGGCGGGCGGGCTTGACCGGGTTGTCGCCGTTCTTGCCTTCATACCAGTGCAGTTTGATCTCGCCGTATTTGACGTGCTTGAAGTGGCAGATGACGTGGGACCAGGCGGGCCAGCTCATGTCGGTGAGGTCGCCCACTTCGGCCTCGATCTTGTAGGGTTCGCCGAGTTCGCAGGCCCAGAAGGGACCATCCATGATGTGGCAGCCCATGTCACCCATGGCACCAGCACCGAAATCAAGGCTGCCGCGCCAGGCGAAGGGGTGCAGGCCGGGGATGTAAGGATGATCGGGGACCTGGGCGAGCCACTGCTGCCAGTTCACATGCGCAGGAGCCTGCCCGACGGCCTCGACGATGCCGTTGGCTTCTTCCTTCTTGCGAGGCTTCGGAGCGGTCTTGCCGGTATAAATGTCCTTGGCGGCAGTGCCTTGGGGCCAGATGGGGCGGTTGGTCCAAACGTGGATTTCCTTCACATTGCCGACGACGCCGGCGTTCATCCATTCTTTGAGCTGGCGGATCTGCTCGCCGGTGTGGCCCTGGTTGCCCATGTTGGTCTTCACGCCCTTCTTCTTGGCGGCGGCGTGGAGTTCATTGGCTTCCCAGATGCGGTTCACGAGGGGCTTTTGCACGCAGACATGCTTGCCACGCTTGATGGCCTCCATGGCGGCCGGGTAGTGGGCGTGGTCAGGCGTGGAGACGGTGACCATGTCGATCTTGTCGCCCATGTCGTTGAACATCTCCTGGAAGGAGGTGAACATCTTGGCGCCGGGATACTTCTTCTGGGCGTCCTTGAGGCGGTTGCTGTCGATGTCGCAGATGGCGACGACGTTGGCACCTTCACCGGCGATGGCGATGTCAGACGCGCCTTTGCCACCCGCACCGCCGATGCCGGCGACGTTGAGTTTCTTCGCGGCGTCTTGACCGAGGAGGAGATTGGGGACGAAAAGGCCACCGGCGGAGAGCGCGGTGTTGCGGAGGAACGCACGACGGTTGGGGAAGAGTGAGGTCTTCATGGATTTAAGAGGGCCGCGAGGATAGCGGCGAGGGCGCAAGGAACGCAACGGGAAAGGCGCATCCTTCGGGAATGTGTTTTTGTGCTTGGCGAAGCCCCCCGGCGGCGGCTAGAAGGAGGGATGGACTTTGCCGAAATTGCCTCTGAACTCGCTAAAAAAGTATGGGGAGTGCCGCTCATCGTGTTGCTCTTTGGCACCCATCTCTTCCTAACAGTCCGCACCGGTTTCATCCAGCGCTTCCTGCCGCGGGCCATCAAGATCTCCTTTTCCCGTCAAAAGGAAGGCGAAGGGGATGTCTCCCAGTTTGGAGCGCTCATGACGGCCCTCGCAGCCACCATCGGCACGGGCAATATCGTCGGCGTGGCCAGTGCGGTGGCCACCGGTGGTCCTGGCGCGGTGCTGTGGATGTGGCTCACGGGTGTGTTCGGCATCGCCACGAAGTATTCGGAGGCCGTGCTGGCCGTGAAGTATCGCGTGAAGATGCCGGATGGCTCGATGGCCGGCGGGCCGATGTATGCGCTGGAGCACGGCCTGGGCGTAAAATGGCTGGGCGTGCTCTTCGCGGCCTTCACCTGCATCGCCGCCTTTGGCATCGGCAACATGACGCAGGCCAACAGCATCGTGGAACTGCTCCGCGAGCACATCAAACCGGAGTCCGATGCCGTGCTGCGCTGGACGGCGGGCAGTGTGATGGCCGTTTTAACTGCGGCGGTCGTGCTCGGCGGCGTGAAAAGCATCGCGAAGGTGTGCGAGTTCCTCGTGCCGATCATGGCGGTGGGCTACATCATCGGCTGCGTGCTCATTTTGATCAAAAATGCCAGCGCTCTGCCGGGAACCTTTGCCGACATCTGGAACGGTGCATGGAACGGCCAGGCGGCGGTGGGCGGTTTCGTCGGAGCCACGCTGAAGCAGGTGGCGCAGGCGGGCATCGCGCGTGGATTGTTCTCCAATGAATCCGGCCTCGGCTCCGCTCCCATCGTGGCCGCGGCGGCGCAGACGCGGAATCCCGTGCGCCAGGCTCTCGTGAGCTCCACGGCCACCTTTTGGGACACCGTGGTGGTCTGCCTCATGACCGGCCTCGTCATCGTTAGCAGCGGTCATTGGAAAGAAGGCCTGCCCAAAGCGGCCCTGACCAGCGCCGCCTTCAATGAACTGCACACCGTGGGGCCGATCTTCCTGCTCTTCGGCATGTTCTTCTTTGTCTTCTCCACGATCCTCGGCTGGGGCTACTACGGCGAAAAGGCGGCTGAATACCTCTTTGGCACCCGCTCGGTGAAGCCCTACCGCATTCTCTGGGTGCTGGCGGTGCTCTTCGGCAGCGTGCAGCCCGCCCAGGCCGTGTGGGACTTCTCCGATGCCGCGAACGGCCTCATGGCCCTGCCAAATCTGATCGCCCTCATCTGCCTCAGCGGCGTCATCGCCGCGGAGACGAAGGCGCATGCCGCCGAGCTGCGCGGGAAGGAGCCGTGACGCGGCATCTTTCCTGTTCCCAAAACATCGCCCCCTGCTACTCTCCGCGCCGAATTCCGCCTCCCGAGGAATGAAGAACCTGCCCACCGCCTTTCAGCGCAATGCGCTCTGGACCGCCATCACCGCGCTCTCGCTCACGGTGATCGGGGCCCTGGCCGTGGGTCTCGTGTATCTGGCCACCACGGTGTTTGCCTTCCTCCAGCCGATTCTGGTCCCTTTCGCCGTCGCCGGCGTGCTGGCCTACCTGCTGGAACCCGGGGTGAAATGGCTCGCAAAACGCGGCATCAACCGTTCGCGGGCCGTTTTGCTCGTCTTCGCCGTTTTCAGCCTTTCCCTTGGCGGCCTGGTCTGGTGGATCACGCCGAAGCTCTGGGCGCAGGCCTCCAATCTCACCAGCAAGGTGCCGGTCTATACCGTGAAGGCCCGTGATGCCGTGGTGCGTGTTTCCACGCATGTGGAGCAGAAGTACGGCATCACCCTCATCCCGCACGAAGAGTTGCAAAAAACCGTCGAAAACCCTCAGGAGGCCTCCAAGACCTCCGAAGAAGAGACGGACCTTGATTTCAAACAGCTCCTCACCGGCGACTGGGTGAAAACGACCCTTCCCGGTGTCGCGAAGAACGCCTGGAACTTCATCAAAGCCGGCTTTGGCGGCTTCATGGGTGTCTTTGGCTTCATGCTCTCGCTCATGATCGTGCCTCTTTACCTCTACTATTTCCTCATTGAGAGCGCGAAGATCAAAGAGGCATGGTCCGACTACCTCCCGCTGCGTGCCTCCTCCTTCAAAGACGAGGTGGTGAGCTGCCTCACCGAGATCAACGGCTACCTCATCGCCTTCTTCCGCGGCCAGTTGTTCGTCAGCGTCATCAACGGCATCGCCACCGGCATCGGGCTCATGATCGTGGGGCTCGATTTTGGTCTGCTCATCGGTCTGGCGCTCTGTGTGCTGGGCATCATCCCCTATCTCGGCATTGCCATCTGCTGGATTCCCGCCGTCATCATCGCCTCCGTGCAGGGCGGCAGCGCCCTCATCCCCGGAGATCCGTGGTGGGCCATGCCGCTGGCCGTTACCGCCGTCTTTGTCATCGTGCAGCAGATTGACGGCTTCTTCATCACCCCGCGAGTCGTTGGAGAGGCCGTGGGCCTGCATCCAATGACGGTGATCGCCTCCGTGCTCGTATGGGCGCTGCTGCTCGGCGGCCTGCTCGGCGCCATCCTCGCCGTTCCGATGACCGCGAGCGTGAAGGTTTTGTTTCAACGCTACATCTGGCGGGCCCGCATCGCCCCGCGCACGGTGGGCGGAGCCCGAGAACATCCCACGGAGGCCGCACCATGTTGATGAACCATCACGAGTCCCGCACGCCCGGTGTGATCTTCACCGGCATGTGGCGCTACAAGCCCTCCCACGGCGCGGCGGGGGCGCTGCTGTGCGCCGGCGGCAGCATCCTGCTCGCTCGTGTGATGCTGCTCTTCTTCCAGAATCAAGACCTGTCTCCCGAGAGCATCCGCACCGCCGTGGCGCTCTTCCTTGCCGGCGGCCTGCTCTTTTACATCGGCACCACGCTCTTCTTTTCCCTCGTCACCGGCTACGCGAAAAGGCTCGTCATCTCGGAGGAAGGGGTGCGCTATGCGAATGCGTGGTTTTCCTGGCGGCATGTGCGCTGGATCGATGCACGGCTGAAGGGCGGCACCTACCAGGTCTTCATCCGCCGCTCCCGCGGCCTCTTCCGCCAGCGCTGGCTGACCATCGACGACGGACTCTCCGAGGAGCAGCGTGAACGGCTTCTCAAGCAGCTCAACGAACGTGTGAAGCCCCGCTTTGATCATCTTCGCGTGGGTGATGCGCCGCACTCCGTGATGCAGGACGGCAAGCTACCTAAAGCTCCCGCTCCCGACACGGTGAGCACGCCCTGAGCCATGCGAAACGTCCTCCTCGTCTTCCTCGGTGGCGGCCTCGGTTCGGTGGCACGCTATCTCACCGTGCTCGGCATCGCCCGCTGGCTGCCGCAGAGCACCTTTCCATGGGGCGTGCTCGCCGCCAACGTGCTCGGCAGCTTCATCCTCGGCTTCCTCTGTGTGTGGCCGATGATGCGCACGCAAAACACCGCCGTGTGGCTGCTCCTCACCACCGGCTTCCTCGGAGGCTACACCACCTTCTCCACCTACACCGCGAACACCTGGGAGCTTTTTGAGAGTGGTCAAACCTTCACCGCCCTGCTCAACGCCCTCGGCAGCCTCGCCGCCGGCCTCATCGCCGCAGCGCTCGGCTTCATGTTTGGCCGCTGGTGGCATGGATGAGGGCGGTTCGCAGCACATGGCGTCCGCCCAGGCCTTCCGCATTCATCGCCGCCACGCGGCTGGCATGTTCGGCACAGCGTTCGAGGGGCCATCGGCATAGCCAGCCATGCAAAAAAGCGCCGTGATACACATCGCCACAACCGGTGGTATCCACGAGGGGATCAGCAGTGAAGGCCGGCTGATGATGCTCAAAGCCATCGGGTGTCCAGACATGGCTTCCGCGAATGCCATCCGTGATGACCAAAAGCCGCGCCGGGCCACGCAGAAGCTTTTCGGCCATTTGAGGCAGTTCAGAACACCCGCAGGCCTTTTCCGCGAAATCTCGCGAAACGATGCGCAGATGGCTCGCCTCGAAGAGATCACGGATCGACTCTCGAAAGCGGCCCGCGCCGCCATCGAAGGAGATTTCGATGTTTGTGGCTTGTGCCGCCGCGATGGCCGCGCGGCAGGCCTTTTCGTGACGTCCATTCAGATGCAGCAGGCGCACGCCATCGAGCATCGCCGGTTCAAAAACCGGCTCGGGAGTCTCGGCGGGCATGAAAACGATCTGCCGGCCTCCATCTCGCTGCCTCACGAGGATCACCGCACGAGCAGGCTCGCCATCCAGTAGCGTGCAGGCATGGCCGTGTGCTCGCAAAACGGCCAGCGCCGTGGCCACCGGCCCGCCGCGATCCTCCGCACGCGCCAGCGCCTGCGTAACGCGCTCCTCCGCGCTGAACTCCGGCACCACGAGAAAGGTGTCCTGCGTCTCCGCACCGATGCCGAGGATGAAGGATGAATTCATAACTGGATGTTGGGGACGATTGATGACATGACAACGCCCCGATGAAACCTTTTCCTCTCATTCTCGCCACCTCGTCCCTGCTTGGTGTCCTGACTCTCTTTGCTGCGGAAACGGACACCGGCCTGCCGGTGCTCGATCATCTCATTCAACGGGCCGCGTGGGGAGGTGGCGAGGCAGGCGGTGAAAAGGGCAAACCAGCGCAAACCATGGAGCAGAGCGCGGCGGACATCCGCTTCATCAGCATCCACAACTTTGCCGGGCCCAAGGACAAGGAGGCGACACGCATCAAGAGCAACCAGGGCGGGCACCGGGAGCGTGGGTTTGGCGACATCGCCTACCACTTCATCGTTGGCGACAGCGGTCAGATCTACGAGGGCCGCCGCACCACGCTGGCTCCGGCATCGAACACCTACTACCTGAGTCCCGAGGAGCTGAAGACGCAGGTCACCTCCATCGACGAGGGCAAGATCAGCGTCGCCTCCGCTTTTCGTGCCAAGGCACGCGAACGCATTCCGGGCCATACGAAAGGGCATCTCACCGTCTCCTTCCTCTGCGGCGGCCGGGTGAAGAATGGCGAACTGGTGGACCATCCCGAGCTGCTGGAGCCAGCGGCCATGCAACGGGCCGCAGCGCTGGTGGCCGAGCTGCTCGTGAAGCATAACTTGCAGCCCAAAGACATCCGCGCCCACCGCGAGCTGGCGGAGACGAACTGCCCGAATGACGCCATCTACCGCTGGCTGCGCGGCGACCCCATGAGCCAGGAAGGCCGGGGCGAGGGGATGAAGCTCATC
>JBKCXA010000245.1:0-3877 GCA_046316935.1 Prosthecobacter sp. | reverse complement strand
ATGTGCCACTCCTGTTCGCGCATCACCTCCGCATCACGCACGAGCAGCGGAAAGCTCGTCACGACGAGGTCATACTGCTTCAGAAATTTGAAATCGCTCTTCCGGCTCTGCCCGTGCATCAGCAGCAAGCTGAGCGTCGGCGTGAATTTGATCGATTCGTTGATCCAGTTCCGCAAAACGCTCGTGGGGGCCACGATGAGGCAGGGATGCTCCATGCGGCCGCTTTCCTTCTCGATGAGGATGTGTGTGAGCGTTTGCAGCGTTTTGCCCAGGCCCATGTCATCAGCCAAAATGCCGTGCAGGCCGAATTCGCGCAGGAATTGCATCCACGAGGCCCCTTCGCGCTGATAATCGCGCAAACTGGCCTTCAGCGACTTCGGCGGATCAATGAGCGTGATGCGCTGGAAGTTCTCCAACAGCTGCGAGAGCGCTGAAAGTTCCGCTGGAGCTCGAATCGGCACTCCATCAAGCGTGGCGAGCTGAGCCGCTCGGAGCTTGTCGAGCTGCAGTTTGCCATCTTTGCGCACCGGACGCGTGGCGAGCAGTTCATCAAAGAAGCGCAGCAGCACCAAAAGACGCTCCGCAGGCACGGAGAGCACGTCATCGCGATCACCGCCGAGCGAGAGCAGGAAGCGCTGGTCGAGATTTTTTTCCAAAACAGCCGCGGTGAGTCCTTGATCGATGCAATCGACCAGCAACGGCACCAGCGAGATGCGGCGGCCTTCGATCTCGACGCCAAGATCGAGCGAGAACCAGTCTTTGCCGCCTTTGTCGTTTTGCAGATCACTGAACCACTCGTCCTCGCCTGCCTCGTGAATTTGGAAGCCGATGTCTTCCGCCACTTCGATGCGCCAGCCGGACTCGCCAAGCTTCTTGGTCTGCTCTTGAAGAAACTGCGCCCAAAACAGCGCCTGATCGCCCGCGATGGCCATGTAACCCAGCGTGGACTCTTCCGCTTTCGCGCCGGGAATCGCCTCGGCGAAGGGTTTCAGGCCGAGCGACGACAAATCGGTCAGCAGGAGCCTTTCGGAGCGCAGATTGCGCACGACGGTGTGCTTCGCGCCATTTTCATCCGTCCACTGATGCGCGGGGCTGCGCACGAGCATCTCAAAGCGTCGCGGACAGCCTTCATACTCCGCAAAGGGCTGCGCGATGGCGATGCTGCGCGGCGTCCAGCCACCGATGCCACGCTTCGCGGTGATCTGCGGCACCTGCACCGCGATGCGCCGCACCACGAGCACTGGTTTTGGCTCCGATGGCGGAAGCTCTTCTTTGATTTCGAGCTCCACGCTCTCGCTCTGCGGTGAAGGCGAGGCCTTGTCCTGCACGCGGGCCATCTTTTCAATGCGCTGGCGCCCTTCTTCGATGTCGAGCATCAGCATGACCGCCGCCGCGTGCGAGCAGAGTGAACCTTGCACGCAGGTGCAGTGCGAAGTCATCGCCAGCGAGCCATCCTCGCGCAGCCGCAAATGCACGGTTACGGACGCCGTGTTGAACAAACCGGTGCCCACGCCCGCGATGATCTCCACCTCGCAATCCGAGCACACATGCACGCCTGCCAGACCGATATCGCCATGCTTCAACAAGCGCCCGCCTTCATCGATCTGCTGGCGCCGGAACAGCCACAGCCACGACTTCGAGCGCACCTGCGCCCAGAGCTTGGGAAAAGGAAAGCCGCCGAGATTCATCGGATCAGGCTGCATTCTTTTTCACCGCGTCCCACGCCTCGTCCATCTCCGCGAGGCTGAGCTTGCCGAGTTCCTTGCCGTGCTCGCGGAGGTGGGTCTCCATCGCGTGGAAGCGGCGCACGAACTTGTCATTCGCGGCGGCGAGGGCGGATTCGGATTCGATGCCGAGTTTGCGGGCGAGATTGACGACGCTGAAGAAGAGATCGCCGATCTCCTCCTCGATGTGCTTCTTGTCGCCGCTTTGCACGGCCTCTTCGAGTTCGGCGGTCTCCTCGCGGATTTTATCAAAGACGGGCGCGGCATCCGGCCAGTCGAAACCGACACGCGCGGCCTTCTTTTGCAGCTTTTGGCCGCGCATGAGGGCTGGCAGGCCGCCGCCCACTCCATGGAGCATGCCTTCATGCTGCGTGCCCTTTTCATGACGCTTGATGGCATCCCATTGCGTGAGCACGGCGTCGCTCGTGGCGGCGGTGGTATCGCCAAAGACGTGCGGGTGGCGGCGGATGAGCTTGTCGCAGAGGCCGTGGGCCATTTGATCGAGATCGAAGGCACCGCTTTCACTCGCGATCTCGGCATGCAGCACGGGTTGCAGCAGGATGTCGCCGAGTTCGTCACAAATCTGCGCCGGATCACCGCCGCGGATGGCCTCGGCCACCTCGTAGGCTTCCTCAATGACATGCGGGATCAGCGACTCGTGCGTCTGCTCCATGTCCCACGGGCAACCGCCCGGCGCACGCAGCCGATGCACCACATAGCGCAGGCGGGTGAGGGCATCGGGGTGGTGGAGCATCGTGGCGTCATCGTGCATCGGTGGAGGTAGGCGTCGTCAGTCTCGCGGTCAAGGTGCGTGAGGCCGCGAGCAGCAGTTCGCGTGCTTTTTGAATCGCCTCCGGGATCGGCATGCCTTCCGGCTTCACCTGAATGAGATGATCAAAATGCGGCACCAGAGCTTCACGGGCCTCGATGAGCCCGGCAATGGCGGCGACGGGTTTTCCAAGCTCACGAGCCATGAGGGCCACGCCCATCGGACCCTTGCCATGAAGCGTCTGAGCATCAATGCGGCCTTCACCTGTTATCACGAAATCTGCCGCCGCCACTCGGCGACGCAGGTCGATGAGGTCGGCGATCAAATCGAAGCCGCTGGTGAGCTTCGCGCCGCAAAACGCCATGAGGCCAAAGCCAAGTCCTCCTGCCGCTCCTGCTCCGGGGACCTCTGCGGGATTCACGCCGAGGTCACGCTCGACGACCTTCGCCAGCCGTTCGAGACGGCTTTCGAAGTAGGCGAAGTCCTTCACGCCTTTTTGAGGCCCGTAAACTCGCGTGCAGCCCTCGGGGCCGAGCAGCGGATTCGTCACATCGCAGGCGACGATGACTTCGCAATCCAATCGAGGGAACGGAGAATCTCTAAAGAGTTTCGTTGGTCGACCAATTTGAGAAAGTTGATCCAAATCACGAGGCAGCGTTTGGAGATTTGCCTCAAGAGTCTCAAAGTCGATGTGGTGATCGTTGTAAAATCCGAAGCCTAGTGCCCGGGCCATGCCGGTGCCGCCATCGTTCGTGGCACTGCCGCCGATGCCGATGATGATGCGTTTCGCTCCGCATCGAATGGCATCGAGCATCATCAAGCCGGTGCCGTAGGTGCTGGCGGTGGTGGGATCGAGCGGGAGATCACTCACCATGGCGAGACCGCTGGCGGCGCTCATTTCCATCACGGCCTCAGTGGAGCCTGAGCCGAGAATGAGGCCGTATTTCCCGGTCACCGGCCGGTTTTGAGCATCCACGGTCTGACACTCGACCCACGACCCATTTTTCGCGGTGATAATGGCCTCGGCGGTGCCTTCGCCACCATCGGCAATGGGACAAAGATCGAGCTCAAATCGCTCCGGATGCTCGCCGAAGGCCTCCGCGATGGTTTGTGCCACGACGGTGGCGGAGAGGCTGCCTTTGTATTTGTCCGGAGCGATGAGGATGCGCATGCGGGAGACTTGGAGAGAGCCGCGGAGGAGACAAGAAGAGGTGCGTTCTGAATCGTCGCTTGTGTTCCTCCTTAAATCAGCTCCGCCTGCGCTCTCGGAGGCGGCGGAATGCCGAGCTTCTTGTAAGCCGCCTGCTTCGCCACGCGACCTCGCGGCGTGCGTTTGAGGTAGCCTTGCATCACGAGATAAGGCTCGTGCACATCCTCCAAAGTG
>JBKCXA010000244.1:0-3447 GCA_046316935.1 Prosthecobacter sp. | reverse complement strand
CGAACAAAACACCTCCAGGTTCCTCCTCGTGCTCCGACGCCCCACGCCCGTAGCCGACCAGCCGATGAGATAGCGATACCACAGCGCGCCCACGGCGATGCCGGAGGAGTTGAACGGCCGCCACTCCTCTGTGTTCGGACTGCCCTCGGTGCCTTTTCCGCCGTTCGACATCTCAAACGCGAGATCGAAGTCGTCATCATTCACCAGCACGCCGAGGCTTGAAGGCGATTTCACCGCCTTGGGCAGCTTCTCGCGCTTCGTTTCGCGAAATTCATGCTTCTCGCGATCAAACTCCGTCGTCACCAGCTCTTCCTTGTCGATCCACAGCCCGACGATGCGGCCGTTCCTCTCTTGAAACACCGAGCCCTTGTCCTTGAAGTCACATTTGACCACCACCGGCTCCGCGAACACCGGCGCACCGTTCTCTGCCGTAGTCACCCACTTGAACAAATGCACCGCCTGCGGTCCGCCATAGCCCGCGACGAAGAGATCAGGCTGCTTCCCGCCAAACACCCGCGCATGCCCCAGCACATGATGATTTAAATTCACCAGCGCCAGCGGCCCACGGCCGTTCTCCGCCGCCGATGGCAGCGCCTTCGTGCCTGCGGGAAGATGCGGCTCCGCCGAGTGGCCGAGCGTGGTGATGATCAAAGCAGCGACAAATAGCTTCATGGGCATTCGATAACCCGTGAACGACGACCGTCGCGCGGGTCTTCACCCCCATTTGTGACTCCGAGATGCCGTTCCTTGAACTCACTTCACCACCGGCGGCAGCTTGCACGACTGCCATGCCAGGAAGCGCCACTGGCCCTTCTCTTCGCGCCAAACAGCCAGAAAGCTCAGCACCGCATCCATCACCTTGCCCTCCGACTCCGCTTTGACATGCGCACGCCCCGTCATGAGCGCGATACCCGGCGCGGGGAAGGTGAAGTTCTGCTCCTCATAATCATAGCCCACATACTTCGTCTTCCCGGCGCTCAAGATGTCGATGAACGACGTCTTGGTGTCCACGATGCCGTTCGAGTGCGCATAACGCAGGTCATCGGAGAACACCGCGTCGAGCTTCGCACGATCGCCCGATTGCATCGCGGCCACCCGGGCTTTGTCAGCCGCCCGGACAGCAGCGAGTTGCGGATTTTCCGCCGCGAAGGCTTGGACGACGAACAGCAGAGCGAGTGAGGCGAGCAGGGTTTTCATGATGGCGATTATTTGGCGTGTTTGAGAACAAAATCGACCAGTTCCTGGCACTCGAAAAACGATGGGCCGACCTTGTGGCCTTCGCCGGGGACGATTTTGACACTGAAGGAACCACCAGCAGCTTCGTAGCGTTCTTTGAGGAGCTTGGTGTTGTCATCGTAGGGCACCACGACGTCGCTGTCTCCATGCACGGCAAACATCGGCACTTTGTTGGCGGCGAGACCGGCGAGGTTGTCGATGGGGTTGAACTCTTTCAGCCGCGACACCAAGTCCGCCTCCGGCAGGGCGTAGTCGGCGAGTGTTTGCGGCTTCGAGTTCTTCAACGGCCAGCTCGCGAGATTGCACACGGGATAAATGCCCACCCACGCTTTCACCTTGTCGGGATTCCGAAACGCCCACGCCAGTGTCATCATGCCACCGCGACTTTGGCCGAGCAGAATCGGCTTCGCGGAGAAGCCGCGCTTCACCATCGCGTCGTAAAACAGCGTGAACTTCGCCGAACTGGCCGGTGAGCCGCGCACCTCGCCGAGGTCGAAGCCCGCAAGGCTGATCCCCGCCTTCATGAAGGCATCGAAATACATCGGGCGTCCCGCCAACGACACACCGCCCTTCAGCGTCGGCTCATACCAGACCCACGGCTTTCCCTCGGCTAGCTTCAGCGCGGCATAGAGCACGGCCCTGTTACCCTCGACCTCGAAGATCTCGGCTTTGACTTTGGGCAAAGGCTCCTGCGCGAGCACAGGCACCGCGAGGAGAGTGGTGATGAGGCTGAGGAAACGCATGGCGACACTATGAACGTGGTCCGCGCAGTCCTCTGTGCGGAATTCGATGCATCGGACCGCACAGAGGACTGTGCGGACCACTTTACGGCATCTCTGGTAGCGCTTTGAGCCACGCCAAATTGAAGACGTAGTGATTGCGGCTGCTGATGAGCTGGATGCGGCCATCGCGGGTCTGGATGGCGACGAGGTAGCCGTTGTGCTCGGCGCGGGTGTCGCTGAGCGGAAACATGTTGCGGTCGATGCCGTTGACGGTGCGCTCTTTGCCGCCCGGCGCAACGAGACGCTTGTGCGGCCACGTCTTGCCGTCGTCGAAGGACACCGCGGCGAAGAGGCCGGCACCGTTGAAGTCGCCGTTTTGGCTTTGGAAGGTCATGCCCTTCGGATTTCGCGCATTCGCGGAGAGGTCGGTGAAGGAACAGAAGAGCAGCGGGCCTTCCTGCAAACGGATGAGCACCTGACGCTGCACGCTGCTGATGGCGGGGAACTCGGTCGCTTCATGCGTCCAGGTCTTCCCGCCATCGCTGGAGAAGCTAGCGGGTGTTTTGAAATTGAAAGGTTTCTGCTCCGATTCGCTGTTGAGTCGGCCAAAGCTCATCAAACGACCGTCTTGCAGCTCAACGATGGGTGCGTGGATGCCCGCATGACGTGCCGAGCTGCCATTGCGATGCGCGAGCTTTTTGTCGGCGATGGTTTCAGAGGTCCAGGTCTTGCCACCGTCGATGCTTTTCGTCAGGCTCGTGGTGGTCACATCCTGCGTCATCAGAATGAAGCCGTCGCGAGTGCGCATGAGCTGATTGCCGATCTCGCTCCAGGGCTGGATGATTTGCGGTTTGGTCCACGTGACACCGTTGTCGGTGCTGTGGCGCACGAGGTTCTCGCGCAGGCCGCGCACGAGGTGGAAGAGCGTCTTGTCGCCATCCCACCAGAGTTTCGGCGCGTGATCATTCACGTCCGCGCCATCCCAGAAGAGCGAGGCAGGCTCCCACTCGGTCGCGCCGAGCCGCAAACGGCTGGCGAGGTTGTTCAGCTCCGTCCCGGCCTCATCGACGCAGGAGTACCACACCGCGAGCAAGTCACCATTCGGGCACTCGGCGATAGCGGGGCTGTGATTGTGCCACGCAAACGGCGGGCCAAAGGAATTCGGCTCCACTTTGACGAAGGGCTTCGGTCCTTCAAAAACCGGTATATTTGGGTCCATCCGCTCGATCTTCGGTGTGCCTTGAGAAACGTTCTGCGCATGCAGCGCGGGCTTTGGGAGCGGCAGCTTCTCGCCCTTCGGCCACTCACCGAGCACCACGCGGAAGCCAATGCGCTCATTCACCGCCTCCGGCACCCAGGAGATACGATTCGCCGAGCGCAGCAGTCGCGTCTGCGCGGAGTGACTGCCGCCACGAATCACGCGGAAGTCACCATCGACACGCCCGAGCGGATCGCTCTGCTCCGCGGCCTCATACGGCCCATACCAATC
>JBKCXA010000243.1:0-4061 GCA_046316935.1 Prosthecobacter sp. | reverse complement strand
CGCTCCAATGTCCCTCGTCATGAAAACCACCCTTCTTCTTTTCGCTGTTGTTGCCTCCGCTGTCTCTGCTGCTGACTGGCCGGTGTGGCGCGGGCCGGACAAAAATGGCATCTCGTCGGAAAAGCTGGAAGGCACCGGGGTGAAGGAGCTGTGGAAGGCGCAGATCGGCGTCGGCTTCGCCTCGTTCACGGTGGCGGAGGGTCGCGTTTTCACCTCCGGGCACGCGGACGGGCAGGACACGGTGTTTTGTTTCGACGCGGCCACCGGCAAGCTGGTTTGGAAACACAGCTACAAAGCCGATCTGGGCGACAAATACTACGAAGGCGGCACCTCCGCAGGCCCCGTGATCGAGGGAGGCAAGGCCTGGCATGTGAGCCGCTGGGGCGATTTGATCTGCTTCGAGGCGGCGAGCGGCAAGGTGCAGTGGCAGAAGAACTTCCTCGCGGAAACCGGCGCGGAGATTCCCGAGTGGGGTTTTTCGGGATCGGTGCTCATTCATGGGGCAAAGTTGATCCTGAACATTGGTCAAAACGGCGCGGCGTTTGAAAAGGACACCGGCAAGCTCGTGTGGAAATCAGAGGCCGACACCGCGGGCTACTCGACGCCGTATTTGATCACGGTGAACGGCAAGGAGCAGGCCGTGCTGAGCACTCGCCGCGCCTACAAAGGCGTGGATCCGAGCAATGGCAGCGTCCTGTGGGAGCACACCTGGAACACCAGCTACGGTGTGAACGCGGCCGATCCCATTCTCAGCGGCACGAAGCTGTTCATCTCCTCCGGCTACAACAAGGGCTGCGCGGTGCTCGACCTGGCCTCCGCGGAGCCCTCCGAGGTCTGGCGCAGCCGCGTGATGAAGAACCAGTTCAACTCCAGCGTGCTCATCGACGGCCATCTCTACGGCAGTGATGGCGATGAGAGCAAAACGGCCTCGCTGAAGTGCATCGAATTCGCCACCGGCACGGAAAAGTGGAACGCGGCGGACGTGGGCTTTTGCTCACTGACGGCCGCGGACGGCAAATTGATCGTCTTGAACGCCAAAGGCGAGCTGATCATCGCCAAGGCCGATCCGGCGAAATTTGAGCCGATCTCCCGCACGAGCATTTTGAGCGGACGCTGCTGGTCCGTGCCCGTTCTGGCGAATGGACGCATCTACGCCCGCAACGCCGTGGGCGACATGGTGTGTGTGAGCGTGAAGTGAGGCGGGCTTCGCGTGTCAGGTTTCAAGATCGTGCGTCGGCCTGTCTTGAAACTTGAAACCTCAAATGCCGCCGCTCAGCGGTCTCTGGAATCGAGGTGTTCCCTCAGCACCCGCACCACCTCCTGCACGACCTCGCGGTCCTCGACGCAGCCGTGGCCGTGCGGGACCATCTGCTCGCTCTTCGCGCTGTCGAGATGGGAGCTCCAGTAAGGCACCACGCCGTCGCTTGACTGCTCACGCGGGCCTGAGCGGCCACGGTCGCCGATGATCGAGTGGTGGCTGGCGGCAGGCGCGGTCTTGTTCAGCCCTTGGAGAAAGGGATGCTGCTCCGAGAGCATGCCGATGCTCACGAAGGAGAAGACGCCCCACTTCGTGATCTGCGGTGAAAGGGCATCCGTGTTGCCGTAAAGGATCTCATTGGCCATCGTTAGCGAGTCGAGCGGGATGCGGATCAGCGAGGTGAGACGGCGCACGATGTTCAGGCTGGCGATGGTGCTGCCGCGGTGCGGCGTGGCGATGAAGACCGTGCGGCTCACATAGGGCAGCGGTTTGACAAAGAGCGCGGTGGTGAGGCTCTGCCGCGCCTTCTCGCTTACATTCATCTTTTGCGGTGGCTTGGTGAAGATGTTGTCCCACAGGTGGCTGCCGCTGTCCGTCACCTGCATGCGGCTGAGCAGTCCGCCCATGCTGTGCCCCACCAGCACCATGCGGTTCATGCCTGGATCGTTGTGGTCGGGATCGAAATGGTTTCGCGCGGCCTCCAGCGACTGGCGCAGCATGGCGGAGGCCTGCGGCACGCCCATGGCGGTGGGATAGAGGAAGTACCACGGCTGGTATTTCTTCCGCAGCATCTTGTCGGCGCAGATGGCGTTCACTACGTTCAGCCAGATGTGCGGATCGCTCATCAGCCCGTGCACAAACACGACCGGGATGCGGTTTGGATCGTATTCATCCATGCGGTATAGCTGGCAGTCGCCGAGGGCCTTTTCGGGATAGAGCAGGCCTTGCAAAGAAAGCAGTCCAAAGGCCCGCCTCGACAGCGCGAGGTGCTTTGGAGCCGTGAAATCGGCCGCGAGCTGTCTCTCGCCGCCGGGAGCCTCCACCGTGTCGGTGTTCAGGGTATTGTGCAGCCTCAGGTGGCATCGGCGGGTGCCGTCCGCCGCCTTCTCGGCAAAGTGCATGGTGGCCGTGAGCGTGAAGTTTCCACCCTTCGGCGGCAGAAAGGGCATCTCCGCCCGCACGGCCTCGGTGCGCTTGATGTGTCCGACGAGAGGCACACCCATGCCCGCCCGCACCGCCTCGGTGTCGCCCGAGTGCGGCACCACGCTGCGCGGCATGATGAAGTCGTCGTATTCGAGCGGTGAAGCGCCCCGCTGACGGGGATTCGGGCGGTCGAATTCCACCACATATCCTCCGTCACGGCCGACCGGGTCAAAGATCTGCGCGTTTTGCCAGTCGTGCGGGTTTTGCGCCTTCGTCCACGTTTTGAGAAAGCCGGCCAGCGCCGCCTCATACCGCTCCTCCGCCAGCCGGCGGTCCCGCGCCTTGCCGCGATGCATGCCGTCCCATCCCGCCGCCATCGTTTCCAGTTCGCCGGCCAGATCACGCTTCACCCGTGGTGAAAGAGCCTCCGGCGAGCCATCACGACGCGATCCCGCGCTGCCGCAGGAGATCAGGCAAACGCAGGCGAGCGAACCAACGAGGCCGGGGAGCCTCATGGAGTCTTCTTCGGCTCCTCAAGCATCTTGAGCTTCACAGTCCGGATCGCCGCCGTGGTCGCGAACGTCGTGAACGACAGCGGCAGGTAGCTCTCGATGGGCCCGGGGCGCACGCCGATCTTCTTGTCCTTCAGATCCTGGTCGATGAGATGCTTCCCGTCGATCCACACGCTGAGGTTTTCCGGGGTCACACGCACCTTCACGGCATACCACTTGTTGTCCTCGTAGCGCACGAAGTTGCTCGTGCCGTTCTCGCTCGCGTCGAGACCGTCGATGCTGGAGATGCCGGTCACCGCGCCGCCCCAGCCGCCGCACACCAGCGTGGCGCAGGTCTTCACGCTGCCCACGGGAAACGTCAGGCCGCAGAAGAAATCCACCCCTTCGAGGCGCTTGGCATCGAGCGAGATCTCGTAGTTCGTCACCGGCAGCGATGCTGCCTTCTTGTACACCGCGCCGCTCACGCTGTCCCCTTGGTTGATGATCATCAGGCCGCCTTCCAGCTCCACCGCGCCGCTGGCGCCGATGTCCACGCTCTCCCAGTCATCGAGCGATTTGCCGTCGAACAGCACGATCTCCTTTGCCTGGGCCGTCCCGGCGGCATCCTCCTTCTTCGTCTCGGGTTTCGACGGCTCCGCCGCGGGCATCATCGAGGCACCGCCAAGCATCACGAACAACAGAAGCGAGGTCTTTTTCATAAATCGCCGCCATCCTCCACATCGCCCCGCGGCGGTCAAGCCTTCTCATGAGCGTGTCGCGCACGATTTGCCGCCACTTTGCACGAGAGCGGGCCGGGAACCGCGTTTAGAAATGACGCCTCATGAAAATCACCGCCATCGAAACCCTCGTCTGCCATGCCCGGATGCGAAACTGGGTCTTTGTCAAAGTCGTCACGGATCAGCCCGGCCTCATCGGCTGGGGGGAGGCGACGCTGGAGTGGCACACGCGCAGCATCGTGGGCGCGATTGAGGACATGTCGCATCTGCTGATCGGCGAGGACCCGACGCGGGTGGAATACCTCTGGCAGGTGATGTATCGCCAGCACTTCTGGCATGGGCACGGCATTGTGCGGGCCACGGCCATCGCGGGCATCGACCTCGCGCTGTGGGACATCGTGGGCAAGGTGGCGAACATGCCGCTCTCGAAGG
>JBKCXA010000242.1:0-4684 GCA_046316935.1 Prosthecobacter sp. | reverse complement strand
GTATTTCGCGGTCACAGGCCGGTTTTGAGCATCCAGGGTGCTGCAATCGACCCATTGGCCGTTTTGCGCGGTGATGATGGCCTCGGCGGTGCCTTCGCCACCATCGGCGATGGGGCAGAGATCGAGCTCACATCGCCCCGGATGCTCGCCGAACGCCTCCGCGATGGTTTCTGCCACGGCAGTGGCGGAGAGGCTGCCTTTGTATTTGTCCGGAGCGATGAGGATGCGCATGCGGGAGACTTGGAGAGAGCCGCGGAGGAGACAAGAGGAGGTGCGTTCTGAATCGTCGCAGGTGGTCCGCCTTAAAACAGCTCCGCCTGCGCTCTCGGAGGCGGCGGAATGCCGAGCTTCTTGTAAGCCGCCGGCATCGCCACGCGACCTCGCGGCGTGCGTTTGAGGTAGCCTTGCATCACGAGATAAGGCTCGTGCACATCCTCCAAAGTGCTCGCATCCTCGCCCACGGCCACCGCCACGCTGCCCATGCCGACCGGGCCGCCGTCGAACTTGCCAATGATGGTCTCCAGGATGCGCGTGTCCATGTCGTCGAGGCCGCTCTCGTCGATGTCACGCATGCTGAGCGCGGCGTGGGCCACTTCGCCGGTGATGACGTTTTGAGCCTTCACGAGGGCATAGTCACGCACCCAGCGGAGCAGATGATTCGCGATGCGCGGCGTGCCACGGGAGCGGCGGGCGATCTCATGCGCCCCGTCTTTTTCAATGGAGACGCCGAGGAGCTTCGCGGAGCGGAGAAGGATGTGTTCGAGCTCCTCCGTCGTGTAGTAGTCGAGACGGTTCGGGATGCCGAAGCGGCTGCGCATGGGCGAGGTGAGCTTCCCGGCGCGGGTCGTGGCACCCACGAGTGTGAAAGGTGGCAGGTCGAGGCGGATCGTGCGAGCCTTGGGGCCCTGGTCGATGATGATGTCGAGGCGGAAGTCCTCGATAGCAGGATACAGATACTCCTCCACGCTGGGGTGGAGGCGGTGGATCTCGTCGATGAAGAGGATGTCCCGCTCCTGCAGGTTCGTCAGGATGCCGGCGAGGTCGCCAGCCCGTTCAATCTGCGGTCCGCTGGTGGTGTGGAGCTTTGAGCCGACGGCGCTGGCGATCAGATTGGCCAGCGTGGTCTTGCCAAGGCCAGGCGGGCCGCACAGCAGCACATGGTCGAGCGATTCACCGCGCAGTTTGGCCGCCTCCACCATGACGAGGAGCTGTTCTTTGACCTTCGTCTGCCCGTGGAACTCCGAAAAATCCGCCGGGCGGAGTGCGAGATCAAAGGGAGAGTCGGGTTCGTTGAGCGCGGGATTCACAGGTGGCATCTAGGCCGTGTTTGCGAACTGGCAAGGAGGCGTTCACCGCATGAATGGACCTGCTGCCGCCCGACGTATTCAGGCACGCTCATGAACCGCCGCCATTTCCTCTCGACCGCCCTTGCCGCTGCCGCCTCCCCACTGGCCGCCGAGGAGGCGGTGGAGCCGGTGATCGACATTCATCAGCACATGAACTACCACCTGCGCAGCGACGCTCATCTGTTGCTGCATCAAAAGGCCATGGGCGTGACGAAATCCATCATCCTTCCCGGCGGCACCTATGTGAACCGGCCCTCGACCCACAATGGCAAGTCGAACGGCCTCGCGGCGAAATGCGTGTCCACGGCCTGGGCGCGGGATTTTGCCCAGGCGCATCCCGATTCGTATCTCTGGGCCTGCAACGAGGTCACCGATCTCGATTCCGCCCCGGCGGAGCTGGAGCACTGGCTGAAGCAGGGTGCCTGCATGATCGGCGAGCAGAAATTCATGGTGGAGTGCGATTCGCCGCACAGTCAGCGGCTCTACGAACTCGCGGCGGAATACAACGTGCCCATCTTGCTGCACTTCCAGCACCAGACCTACAACCTCGGTTACGACCGCCTGCACACGATGCTGGCGAAGTTTCCCAAAACGAACTTCATCGGTCATGCGCAGGCTTTTTGGGGGAACATCGACAAAAATCACGACCAGAAGGTGAACTACCCCAAAGGCAAGATCACGCCCGGCGGCCTCACGGATCGCTACCTGGCGGACTATCCGAACATGTTTGCCGATATGTCCGCCGGTAGCGGCCTGCTGGCGCTGACTCGCGATGAGGAGCACACGCGTGGCTTTTTCGACCGGCATCAAGACAAGGTGCTCTACGGCAGCGATTGTGCCGATCACCTCGGTCGCGGCCCCGGCTGCCAGGGCGCGGCGACGATTGCCGCCATCCGCAAGCTGGCCTCCAGCAAGGCCATCGAGCGCAAAATCCTCTTCGAGAACTCGAAGAAGCTCTTCCGGCTGGCTTGAAACCTGCCCCGCACTCGCCGAACACTGCGCCATGAAACGTCTCGCCCTTCTCGCCATTGCCGCGTCACTCGTCGTCGCGATGGCGCAGGAGCCATCGGAGGGCGGAAAGCCACGCTCCTTCGGCGTGCAGGATGGTTCGCTGCCGGAAGATCCGCGTGAGTTTCGTCGTGGCGGGCATGGCAACGAGTATCCCACCTGGCCGGTGAGCAAGGAGCTGCCGAACGACGTCTTCACCTTTGCCCGCCTCCGCTACAACTCCTACGGCGGACGCGGCGGCTGGGGTCGCGGCGGCCGTCAATGGTCCACGGACTACCCGGACTCCGATTTGAACATGTCCTACCGCCTCCAGCAGCTCACCTCGCTGCAAGTGAACCCCAATGGCGCGGTGGTGGACATCGACCCCGAGCAGATGCGGCACTATCCCTTCCTCTACATGATCGAGGTAGGTCACATCAGCCTGGAGGATACGGAGGCCAAAGCCATGCGTGAATACATGCTCAATGGTGGCTTCATCATGGTGGATGATTTCTGGGGCACGGAGGCCTGGGAGAATTTCGAGGTGGCGCTGAAGCAGATCTGGCCGGACCGCAAGATCGAGGAGATCCCGCTGGAGCACGAGATCTTCCACATGGTCTTCCCCATCAAGGTGAAGCCGCAGATCCCGCACATCCGCTATGCCGAGTATGTCATCCAGCAGGGCATCACGCATGAGTTCGACAAGCCCGGCTCCGAGCACGTCCACTACCGCGGCGTCTTCGACGACAAGCGCCGCCTCATGATGGTCATCTGCTGGAACACCGACACTGGCGAAGGCTGGGAGCAGGAAGGCACCGATCCCTGGTACTTCCGCGAGTTCAGCGAGAAATACGCCTACCCGCTGGGCATCAACATCATCTTCTACGCCCTCACGCATTGATTTGGGCAGGCTTCTGACAAAGAAGAGCCTTGCGCCGCGTTCACCGCAGCCCGTTTTATCGTTTCCCAACCTCTCATGAAAGCCCCCACACGCCTCCTCGGCCTCGCCGCCGCCCTCTCGCTGCTTGTTTCACCCGCTCTCCAGGCTCACGAAGCCGGGGCGCAGATGGCGGACATGGCCGGCATCTTCCTCGCCGCCCTCACGCCGGAGCAGAAGGCGAAGGCCACCTTCGAGTTCGGCAGCGAGGAGCGTGAAAACTGGCACTTCATTCCCCGCGAGCGCAAAGGCCTGCCGATGAAGGAGATGACGCCGCAGCAGCGCCTGCTGGCCCACGCTTTGCTGAATACCGGCCTGAGCTTCCGTGGCTCCGCCAAAGCCGTCACCATCATGAGTCTCGAAGAGGTGCTGTATCAAATCGAAGGCGCCGATGAATCAAAACGCGCTGCCGTTCGTGAGAAGCGTGATCCCGAGAAATACTTCGTCTCCATTTTTGGCACGCCCGGCGTCAAAGGCTCCTGGGGCTGGCGTGTGGAAGGTCATCACCTCGCGTTGAATTTCACGCTCAAAGACGGCCAGCTCATCCGCAGCTCGCCCGCCTTCATGGGCACGAACCCCGGCGAAATCCGCCAGGGACCACTCACCGGCCTCCGCGTGCTCGGCAAAGAAGAAGAACTCGGCCGCGAGCTGGTGAAATCGCTCGATGAAGCTCAGTTCAAGAAAGCCGTCGTCGCCGATGCTGCGCCGAAGGAGATGATCACCGCCGCCGAGCACAAGGTGAACCCGCTGCAGCCTGCTGGCCTGCCTGAGACCGAGATGAACGAAGCCCAAAAGGCTCTCCTCCGCCGCATCGTCCTCGAATACACCGAACGCATGCGCCCTGAGCTTGCCGCTGAAACCCTCGCCGACATCGAAAAGACAGGCGGCGTGCATTTCGGCTGGGCCGGTGGCAAAGAACGCGGCGAGCCGCACTACTACCGCGTGCAGGGCAAGAGCTTCCTTATCGAATACGACAACACCCAGAACGACGCCAACCACGTCCACAGCGTCTTCCGCAGCTTCGACGGCGATTTCGGTCGCGACATCCTCGGCGAGCACCTGAAGCAGGCGCATTGAGATCCTGCGTTCGGAGCCGGTTTCAAAAATACAAAAACGCCGCGTGAGATGTCTCACGCGGCGTTTTGGCTATTGAAGATTACTTCGCGGGTGCTGGCGCAGGTGCTGGTGCGGCAGCGCCAGCGACTGGTGCATCGGGAGCCTTCGTGATCGGTTCGCCTTCTTTGTGATGGCTGAGGACGAAGGCGGTGACCTGGCTGACTTTTTGCACGCCGAGCACGAGTTCCCACGCGGCCATGCCCTTGGTGATGTCGGGCGAGCCTTTGCGGACGATCTTGAAGATCTCCGTGGGCTTGCCGCCATACTTCCATTCTTGATCGTGGAGCGGAAGGCCGGG
>JBKCXA010000241.1:0-2470 GCA_046316935.1 Prosthecobacter sp. | reverse complement strand
CTTCACCACGAGATGCGCCTTCACGCCGCCCTGCTTCACCGCCTCGAAAGCTGGATTCGCCAGCCCACCGCTCAATTCGATGCCGACCAGCAAGTCTTGAGTTCGCCTCGCGAGCGTGGCCGTGGTGATGAGCGCCTTCTCCGCGACCTTTTGCGTCGTCTCCGCAGCGCCACCACCACGCATCATGCCGCCCTTGCCCGTCCCTTTGCCCATGCCGCCACGCATCATGCCGCCGCCGCCGCTGCTGTCGCGAGTGTAAGTCACAGAGCTTCCGCGCACTGCCGTGATCGTCGCAAAAAATTCCGAGCCCTCCCCCGCAGGCGTGACTGGCGTGCCACCAGCGACCGGTGGGCTGCCAGCGCCAAAGGGAGCACCCATCTCGATCCATTGTTTGAAGTCCGCCAACACCGCCGCGGAGAGACGTTCGCGCGGCGGCATCTGCAAATCGGCATCCGCGTAGGTCATCGAGACATAGAGCAGGCTTTTCGCCGCATCACCGGGCACCAGCGCCGGGCCGCTGTCCCCACCCGCGAGCAAAGCCGCATGTGAATCCACCGCGAGACCGCCCTTCATCTTGCGACCCGTTTGATGGCAGTTGAAGCACTTCTGCTGCAATACAGGCAGAATCTTCTGGCTGAAAAAATCCGCGCCAGTCTTCTGCGGCGCTTGAGGCGCTTGCTGAGCGTTCGCAGGCACCTGCGGAGGCTTCGCAGGCGTGGTCGGACCCGTCGCCGGTGATACCGGAGGCGACGGGGGTGTCATGGGTCGGCCTTTCCCCTTGCCCTTCCCTTTGCCAAACCCGCCCCGCATGCCCGGCGGCGGCTGCGGAGCCTCCTCCGGCTTCTCCGGCATCGGTGCCTGCGCCAGCGACTGAGCAGCGACGGTCAAAATGAGAAGTGGGAGAAAAAAACGGCGGAACATGCCGCCAAGCGTGGCCCCTCAAGATGATGCGAACATGATGCCAGCGGCGAAATATTGGCTGCAAATCCAGCTTGGTAGGCCGCGGCGGGCAAGTTATGCTCCGCCCATGAATGATGCCGACATCAAACCCATGGCCGACGCCATTTTCGCCGACAAGGTGCGGCGGGCGCGTGCTCTGACGATTGGTGACCGCATCGACACCTCCATCGAATTGTTTGAAGGGGCGTTGGGCTTGATGCGGGACGGCGTTCGCTTTCAGTTTCCCGGCCTCGACGCGGACGGTGTCGAGGACATGCTGCGGAAGAGGCTGCGTCGCCTGCGACAAGTGGCTGACCACGGAATCTATCGACCAGCTTGACGCCCTATGAAAGATGGCTACGAGGCGACCCGGATCGTGGTCGAAACGCTGAACCGCTGCAACACGCCGCATATGGTCGTCGGCGGGATTTCCAGCAATGCGTATGGCATACCTCGCTCCACGAAAGACGCTGACATCGTGCTCGCCGTGGATGGCAAAGGGCTCTTTGCGATGGCGGCGGAGCTTGGACCGGAGTTCCTGCTCGACGACCAGGCCAGCTTTGAGATGGTCACAGGCACGCTGCGTTACCACCTGCGGGTGCCTTCGATAGCCTTCGAGGTGGAACTCTTCTTGCTGAGCAGTGATCCGCATGATCAGGCCAGGTTCGAGCGCCGCCGGACTGCCCGGTCGAATCAAATCGGCGCCGACATCATGATTCCTACCGCAGAGGATGTGATCATCATGAAACTTCGCTGGGCCATGATCGCCAAACGTGACAAGGACCGCGATGACGTGCGCAATGTGATCGCCGTGCAGGGAGATGACGCGCTGGACTGGGGCTACATCCACCATTGGACTGAGATTCATGGCACACGGACGCTGTTGGACGAGATTCGCGCCTCGATTCCACCCATTGATTGATGGGAGTGCTCCGCACTCGGAAGCAGTAACGGACTGGCAAGAGAATGGCTGACCAAACCCATTCCTTTGCCAATTCCCACCTCCGCATCATCTTCGCGTCATCTTCCAGCCCCATACTCCACCATGCGCCTCCTCGTCGTCGAAGATTCCACCCGCCTCCGCGAGTCCATCGTGCTCGCCCTGCGGCGCAGCGGCTATGCCGTGGACGCCACGGGCGATGGCCGCGAGGGGCTGGAGATGGCGGAGGATCATCCCTACGACGCCGCCATCCTCGACGTCATGCTGCCATCGCTCGATGGCTTCACGATTCTCAAGACGCTGCGAGCCTCCGGCAACCGCACGCCTGTCATGTTCCTCACCGCGCGGGACGCCGTCGCGGATCGCGTGGCCGGTTTACGCGGCGGCCCGGATGACTATCTCGACAAACCCCTCGCGCTGGAGGAGTTGCTGGCCCGCGTCGACGCGCTCTGCCGACGCGGTTATCAAAACGCGGCCAGCGAGATCACGCTGGCGGACCTCACACTCGACTCCGCCGCGCGGAAAGCCATGCGCTGCGGAGTCACGCTCGATCTCACCGCCCGCGAGTTTGCCCTGCTGGAGTATTTGATG